>CAZXNN010000001.1:0-53222 GCA_964641915.1 uncultured Nitrospira sp.
CAAACGGAAGCGGAGCAGCTGTCGGAGGAATGGTTCGTTGCGGCGTCATGGCAGATACTTCACAAGATGCGGACCAACCAGATTTGCAACCGGCACCGGAAGACGTTTCCACAGGGCAATGGCCGCCTTGTATTTGGGGTTATCCGGATTCAACTCCGGAATCCTGCGCCCCTCGGAGAGCCAGTAGTACCAGTGCAACTGGTGAGGCTGCGCGCCCCATTGCGCTTTGAAGCGATAGGTTCCGCTGTCGACGGAGGAGCGGCCAAAATCAAACTCCTTGAATCCCTCTCGACAGGCAAACTCCAGAACGGCCCCATACAAGAGCATGTTGGGAGACAGTCGGCTGAATCGCTTATCTGAGGCCGCCCAGGGGATTTCCAGCCTGTTTCGAAAGCCGTAGAGGAGCCCTGAAGCAAGCGGAGCTCCGTTGAGCGAGACCACGCACAATCGCACTTCTTTGGGAAAGGTCTTAAGGATGGCTTCAAAGAATCCCTTCTCATACACCGGCGTACCAAGGTCCCGCATACATCGGGCAAAGACACGATAATAATCCCCCAGCAGCTCCGTGCCGCCGATCCTGACCTCCATCCCCTCCTTCTGCGCCCTCCGCACCTGGCTGCGCAACTTGGAAGGAAAGGCCTTGAGTAGGGTTTCGTAGTCCGAAGGGAGCGCGAGGCGCATCGAGACTTTTTTCGATCGGACGGGCCACTCTGTTGCAAGCGGCTCTTCCTGCCTCAATTCGATATGCGCCGCGCCAACTTCCTGAGCCGTGACCGCCGCAGCGTTCAGCAGGGTACGAGCCGCCTCCGCATCATCAGCCAATACTCCGCCATAGTTGAAGAACGCCATCGACGTGAGGAATTGCCCGAACATCGGACTCTTCGTGAAGATAAGGGGGAGGACACCGCGGACTTTCCCCTCTTCATCCTTGGCCATCAGGTAGGGAGTAGAGTGGCCAAATACCTTTCGAATGACACCCCGCCAGGCAAGCAGGTGATAGCCTGACGCCCGCGGGTGATTCAGTACGTACTGATCCCACGAGGCTTCGTCATACGCATCCTGGAGAGGTACGATGTTCACGGGATCCCGCCTTATCGCGCATTCAAGCACATGAAGAAGCAGTTAGACTGTCTGTCGCTCGCGGGACTCGCGAGATTCCATCACAGTCTGAATGGCCTTCTCTAAGGCCTGGCCCATCGCCGCCCACGAATACTGACTCTGAACGCGGGCCAAGCCGTTGCCCGCCAGCCTGCTGACCGTTTTCGGATCTGAAAGCAATCCCACAACCTTCTCCGCAAAGGCCCGCGGTTCATCGGCGAGCAACACCTCGCGATTGTCGGCGAGATCCAACCCGTCTATGCTCAGCGATGTCGCGACGATCGGTTTCTGCATCGCCATCGCCGCGAGGATTTTGTTCTTCACCCCCGACCCATATCTCAACGGACACACAAATACCGCGGCCTGACTCAGATAAGGCCGTACATCCTCGACCTTCCCCGTCACGTGAACGCCGGCCATTCGCCCCAGCTCCTTGATCCGGTCCGTCGGATCGCTGCCGACGATCCAAAATTCCGCCTTGGGGCGTTGTTCAAGAATCAGAGGAAAAATCTCCTGCGCAAAAAACAGCGCCGCATCTTCATTGGGGGCATACCCCATCACGCCGGTAAAGACAATCTTGTCGGCATCGACATGCGAATGGTCCGGAGCAAAATACCCCATATCGACGCCGTTCGTAATCGTGAGGGTGTTGATTCCCGTTGAGAGCTCTCTAATCACCTGTTCATCGACAGAAGAATTCGTGACTACCAGGCCGAACTTCCGCCCGAGGGAACCCTCCAGCTGCTGTATTTTCAACAGGTGGACGGAGATGGCGAGATGCTGCCGCCACCCTCTGGTCGTCTTGAGCACTCTCCTGGCCATGAGTGTCATCGAATCATGCAGGTCGATAAATGCGGGAACGCCGAGTCCAGGGTCGACGTACTGCCCCATAGGGAGCAAGTCGACGTACACCAGATCGCAGCGATTCCTGCTACACATCTCACGAACCCTGCTGCGAATGGCCTGGTAATACTCTGGAAACCGGAAGCGCGTTTGAAAGTTGGCTGCCAAATGCAGCCTATGCCACTGCTGCCCCCACCAGGTCATGGCCGGCGGATCAGGCAAGATCTCAACCGCTGAAAACACTTTGGCTGCTGTGGGATCGCTCAGAAAGGATTGCTGCCGCTCGCGGGAAGAACAATAGGTGAGGAGATACAGTTCATGCTGCCGGGAGAGTTCCCGGCAGAGATTGAACAGCCGAGGAGATCCCGGCATCTTCGACGTCGCGGGAATATCTGGAGCCAATACGAGTATTTTCATCGCCAACTACCCAGGAAAACAACGCACTCTCCTCGTCTCATCACCAACAGATACCGTCATAGGACGCCGTCAGACCCTCCCGGCCTTCGATCCGCGCCAAATCGATAATAAGCTGGTCCTGGCGCATGCGTTTCAACGCCGGAAGGAACTCGGCCGACGCATATCCGACAACCACGACTTGGGCCGCATCCACGAGATCAGCCGCCTGGTCGACCAGCAGTGAAGACAAATGGGGAATATGCTCTTCGATAAACCGCTTATTCGCGCCGATCAAGCGGCTGGTCGCCACATTCTTATCATAAATTTTGACCTGAAACCCCTTGCCGAGCAACGTCTCGATGACTTCGACCAGCGGACTCTCCCGGAGATCGTCGGTGTCCGGTTTGAATGTCATACCAAGAAATCCGACCTTTTTCTTTCCCAATCCCACGATCCGCTGAATCACGCCCTTAATATGCGCGGCATTGCTCTGCAAGATCGCATTCAACACCGGGACATCCACATCCGTCCGTTTGGCCTGATACGACAGCGCGCGAAGATCTTTCGGAAGACAGGATCCTCCAAACGCAAAACCCGGCTTCAAATACACTTTCGACAAGTTCAACTTCGTATCCTGGCAGAAGATGTCCATGACCGCATGGCTGTCAATATCGAGCCGTTTGCAGATATTTCCAATCTCGTTCGCAAACGTCACTTTCAGAGCATGAAAGGCATTATCGGAATACTTCACCATCTCTGCAGCGCGGATCGACGTCCGAATGGTCGGCGCGGTGATACCGGCATAGATTTCCTCAACGACATCGCCCTCGCCGGCCTGCCGCTCGCCGATCACAATCTTCGGAGGATGGTAATAGTCTTTCACCGAGGTTCCCTCACGGAGAAACTCGGGGTTGTAACAGACAAACAGGCCGTTACCGACCGTCTTTCCCGAATATTTCTCAAGAATGGGGATCGCCACGTCTTCCGTCGTTCCCGGCAGAGTCGTGCTTCGAAACACCACCGTATGCGGAGTCTTCTTGTCACGCAGCGCCTTGCCGATATCTTCGCACACCCGCTTCATGTGCGTGAGATCGAGACTGCCGTTGGCCTGACTCGGCGTCCCCACGCAAATGAACGAGACATCGGTGTTCTGAATTCCTTCAGCCGATGACACCGTGGCTTGTAACAACCCTTGCTTCTGCGCTTTCGCGATAAAGTCCGAGATGTCGGGTTCAACGATGGGAGCGGCCCCTGAATTGATCGAGGCCACCTTGTCGGCGTTGACGTCGACGCCCCAGACTGTGTGCCCACTGGAGGCCAGACAGCCAGCCGAAACGGTTCCCACATATCCCAGGCCGAAAACACTGATTTTCATCCCCATCGCTCTCTCCTCGCTCTAGACTCGCTCACTCGGTTCTTTCTGCCGACACAGGGCTATCAAATGACCTGGCGGAAGTACTCGATCGTCTTTCGCAGACCATCCTCCAACTCGACTTTCGGCTCCCATCCGAGAAATTCCTTGGCGCGCCGAATATCCGGCCGGCGCACCTTGGGATCATCTATCGGTAAGGGCTTATGCTCGATCTTGCTCTTCGAGCCAGTGAGCTTGAGCACCAATTCCGCAATCTGCTTCACCGTCAACTCCCGTGGATTCCCGATGTTCACGGGGTCGTGCATCGTTTCCTTCAGGGGCTGGTCCGACTTCGTCAAGAACGTGGATCGGTCGGTCCGTTCAGCCACAGACTTATCGGAATCGATCAGCAGAAGCTCCGTAATGCCCCGCACAAGATCATCGACATAGCAGAAACTGCGCGTCTGGTTGCCGTCCCCGAAAATAGTCAGCGCTTTGCCTTGGAGCGCTTGCACGACAAAATTCGACACCACCCGGCCGTCGTGCGGACGCATCCGCGGGCCATAGGTATTGAAGATACGGACAATCCTGGTATCCACGCCGTGGTAACGGTGATAGGCCATCGTCATGGCTTCGGCAAAGCGTTTCGCTTCATCATACACGCCACGCGCGCCGATCGGATTCACATTCCCCCAGTAGGACTCCGGCTGTGGATTGAGCAAGGGATCGCCGTAGACTTCCGATGTGCTGGCTAACAGCAGCCGAGCCCCTTTCGCTTTGGCCAGGCCCAACACTTTGTGCGTGCCCAGCGCCCCGACTTTCAGCGTCGCAATGGGCATCTCAAGATAGTCTTGCGGGCTCGCCGGAGAAGCAAAGTGTAAGATCGCATCAAGTTGCCCGTCGATGTGAATGTAGTCACAGATGTTGTACTTGATAAAACTAAACTTGGGGTTCCCCATTAAATGCGTGATATTTTCAACACGTCCGGTAATCAGGTTGTCCATCGCCACAACCTCGTGGCCTTTGCCGATCAAAAGATCGCTCAAATGACTCCCGAGAAATCCCGCTCCGCCTGTAATCAGAACCCTCATCTTCTTTCCTCCCTACGGACTCTGCTCATCCCTATTGTGCCCACGCTTCTCTGTAGTCCCTCACTATCAGAAACACGCTACATGCCTTTCCCAATATTGTCAGCTTTTTTAAATATCAGTGCACCGCTAGGCAATTCAGCCAGCTGCGTATCCACAGCATCAGCCGCCAGACGATTCGAATATTCATTTGGATGCCGGTCGAGAGCATTTACAGTCAATTGATCATACCGATACTCTGCAAAGGCGTTATCAATCGGCAAAGTTGGAATCCCAACCTTGGTTGTTTCCTCAACAAATGATCTGTACCGCGTGCGCACAGCCGCATCGGCAACGGTTGAAATATCGAAAGGAACGACGACCACGAGCCCTCCCATACCCACTCCAATAGATACAAACTCTATCAAATCCCCGATATGAGGCTTCAACAAACTACTATCTCGATAAGGATCGTACCCATTTTCTCCGTTATTGGGAAAACGGTACGACATCAACCGGGAACGCACATACAGTTCTTGAAATAAGAATGAATTCTTGAACAAAAGACGGAACGGGTTTGCACGGTCAAACCAAGAGATCGGGGCTTCCGATACACCTTCTCTCGATGTCACAGACTTCATATAGTCGATATCATTAAAGACATAGAGCAGAACGATCAGATCCGGCTTGTACTTCACCATCGACTGCAAGAACTTGAGGTGGTCCAGCGTGTGGGTATCGGGGCGACTCGCGTTCATAGACTCCCATTCAATCCCGGTCCGCTCTCTAAGTCTCAGAGCCAATAACTCACCGAATCGATCCTCGACTTTCTTTATGCCCCACCCATACGCATAAGAATCTCCGACAACTAGCAGGCGACGACTACGAGGGTCACGGGAGACTCTATGATCTTCATCGCGGAAACCTGCCTGATTGAGCCGAACATGCTGACGGGTCCAGAGCGTGCTTGAATAGGTCGGAAACCCTTGAACGACGGGCTCGATGCATCGTGCTATACGAGCAACCCCTTCACCTAGCAGAAGCAATGCGGCCATGGACCAGAGTGCGAGCCCAAGATTTATCCACTTTGACTCACGATACTTCCAAAGAATAAGCCCTGCAGCAAGCCCCGCCTGCGTCAAGGCCACCCATTCAAGCATGGCGGCCATCGGCACAGCGGATCCAATAACATTTAAATCTGCTATTCGTCCCCCATCGGTCTGATTGTCCAAAGCGCTGATAAGATACCCCCCGCCCCACAGCAGAAGTCCAAAATCAGCCAGAGCAGCACTCGATGAGACCGTTGTACAAGCTCCTGCCCTACCGCGCCTCAAGCAACTACCGATCGAGACACCGACGAGAACCATCACACCAAGCACAACTCCAGCAAAAGGGTACGACCACTTTCCGAGCACGTCGTGGTGCTCAAATGAGCGATACGTCATGACTCCGATAAGAAGAAGCACTAGCGCCAAGACTCTCGCGACTCTCAGCTGAACAAAAGATTGGCACATGCGAGGCAGTGAGAATGGCATGTTAGACCGCAAGATTCCGCCCTCATTAATCGAGTTCGAACTCATTCTTCCAATCCGAGTCCCCTTCAAGCGGCTTCTGATCTGTCTTATACAGCACACAGTTCTCCAGCACGAGCACATCCATCTCCGTCCGCATGAAACAGCGATACGCATCTTCAGGAGTATGGACAATCGGCTCGCCTCGCACATTGAACGAGGTATTCACGAGCACGGCATAGCCGGTTTGCGCTTCAAAGGCCTTCAGCAACTTATGGTAACGAGGGTTGGTCTCCTCGTGGACCGTTTGGACTCGCGCGGAATAATCCAGGTGCGTGACCGAGGGAATGTCCGATCGTTGAACGTTCAAGAGATCGATACCCCATAAATCTTTTTGCGTCGTCGTCTTGGGGCAACGCCGTTTCTCGAGGACCGGGGCCACGATGAGCATGTACGGACTATCGGATTGCAAGTCAAAGTAGTCCGAGACCCGCTCCCGGAGTACCGAAGGAGCAAAGGGTCGGAACGACTCGCGATACTTAATCTTAAGATTCATCACCGACTGCATCTTGGTACTGCGGGCATCCCCCAGGATACTTCGCCCCCCGAGGGATCGCGGACCGAATTCCATCCGGCCCTGAAGCCATCCCACCACCTTTTCAGCCGCAAGACCTTCGGCCACTTGTTCGAACAACGCCGCATCATCAAGCCGGACATACGGCGCCGCTTTCGATTGCAAGAATGCCTCGATCTCGGCGTTGGTGAAGGCGGGCCCCAGATAGGTCCCCTTCATCTTGTCCTGCTTGTTATCCGACAGACGGGGCTTGCCTTCAAACTGATGCCACACGGATAAGGCCGCTCCGAGGGCTCCTCCCGCATCGCCGGCCGCGGGCTGAATCCACAGACCTTTATGCGGCCCTTCTCGCAGGATTCGGCCGTTTCCCACACAATTCAGTGCAACTCCTCCGGCTAGACATAAATTCTCCACGCCTGTCTCACGATGAAGCGTCCGGGCCAAACGGAGCATCACTTCTTCGGTCACCTCCTGAACAGATCGAGCCAAATCCATCTCACGCTGCCCTAACTTGGCCTCCGGCGTCCGGGGCGGGCCGCCGAAAATATGGTCGAACTTCCGGCTCGTCATCGTGAGGCCCGTGCAATAGTTGAAGTACTCCATGTTCAAACGGAACGTCCCGTCCGGCTTCACATCGATCAAATGCTCATAGATGGCCTTGACGTACTTCGGCTCGCCATACGGGGCAAGCCCCATCACCTTGTACTCGCCGGAATTCACCTTGAATCCCGTGTAGTAGGTGAACGCGGAGTACAGCAGACCCAGGGAATGCGGGAACGGAATCTCCCACAATGGAGTGAGGGTATTCCCCTGCCCTTGCCAGGCCGATGTCGTCGCCCATTCCCCCACCCCATCCATACAGAGCACCACGGCCGAGTCGTAGGGGGACGCAAAAAATGCGGATGCGGCATGGGACTCGTGATGCTCAGAAAACAATAACTGAGGCAACTCGCTCTTGTTCATCCCCTCCCCATGCTTCATAAACTCATCCCGCAGGAGGGTCTTCAGGAGCAGCTTTTCTTTCATCCACACCGGCATTGCCGCCAGAAACGACTGGAGGCCGGCCGGGGCGAAGGCCAGGTAGGTTTCCAATAAGCGCTCGAACTTCACGAGGGGCTTGTCGTAGAAGACCAGCCGATCGACATCCTTGAAGCGAATTCCGCCTGCCTGCAGGCAATAGTCGATCGCCCGATGCGGAAATCCGGGATCATGCTTCTTCCTGGTAAATCGCTCTTCCTGAGCCGCGGCGACAATCTCACCATCGCGCACGAGGCACGCGGCACTGTCATGATAATACGCTGAGATACCAATGATATTCATGATGAGATGATCACCCTTTCTGCAGATCAAGAACTGCGAGCAGCTCGGTACTTGCCGGATACGACGGCGGTCATAATATGATCAACACGGTCCGCAATCGCATTCCAGCTAAATTCACGAAGCGCGCGTTCCCTTCCCTGTGTCCCCATCCTTTCAGCATCTTCTTTGCGGGTCAGTAACCGACACACTGCCTCAGCCAGCATCTCCGGACTGTCAGGTTGGACAAGAAGGCCTGTCACTCCGTCAACCACAGCATCAGCGATCCCCCCGGATTTTCCCGCAACCACAGGCTTCCCGCAGGCGTTGGCCTCCAGATACACCATACCGAATCCCTCTACGTCACAGGCATCGATATCAGCCCGACTCGGCATGACAAAAACATCACATAACCCATAGACACCGGGAAGCTCGGCAGCCCCGACATTCTCCAAGAACAAGACGTTTTTCTGAAGCCCTAAGCTGACTACGAGCTGATCCAGCATCGGTTTGGCCGGACCACTGCCTACAATAAGATAGCACGCGTCCGGAATACGCTTGAGAACCTGCGGCAACGCCCGGATCATCAAGTCTTGCCCCTTCCGTGCGACCAGCCTGCCCACTGACAGAATGACTTTGCCTTGCGCATGAACCCCAAGAATGGTTTTCCGAAACTCGTTCGAAACAGAGGCAGGTTGAAATCGTGTGACATCGCAACCCGGATGCACAATCTCAATTCGTTCGAGTTCAACCCCTGCCTGATTCACAAGACCGGCGGTAAATCGGCTGTTCGCCAAAACACAATCTGCACTGCGGATCGCTCGTCGATGTCCATCCCAGCGAGCCTGCATGGCATCCAGTATTTCATTCCCATGCGCATAGATTACATACGGTCGCTGCATCCACTTTTGCATCCATAAGCCAAAGTGGCCTTCATACACCGTCGCAAGCTGTACGGCTCGGGGGCGCTCCCGCGCCATGATTTCAGCGATTGCCGCAACCCACCCCACAGCCTGAACATACTTTGGTTTGGCAAATGCAAGCGGCCGGCGATACAACCCTGCCGTGAGCCTATCCGCTTGTCGATCTCTCTGAGCTCGAACACCCGTGAGGCAACAGACACGATTTGGCCCTAATGCAGACACCATGGATGACATAAAGTGTGAGATGCCGCCGACATTCGGAGGATAGTAGCCGCTGCTGATTAACAACGACTTCATGGAACTTCGCGCTTCAGGGATTGGGTTCATGATCGCCGCCCTGCTCCTGAACGTTATTCCGAACCTCAGTCCGTATCGGTGGGCCAACCGATCGACAGCCTGCAAGATCTCCACTAGACGATTCCTTACGAACATCACTTTGACAGCTTTGTCGGCTCAAGTCTTCAAATACTCGAATCCATTCTCCGATCATGCGTTCAAAGCTAAACATTTGAAGCGCGACAGCTTGCCCCCTTGAGGCTATGGTTAAGATCTCCTGCCTATCCCTTGCAAGCCTAACCAAGAGGCGGCTCAATACCACACTATCATCCGCAGGAAAAAGAGGAAGGTTTGCGGCTGAAGCGATTTCCATCGCTCCACCACTCCCTGTGGTTATGACCGCACACCCGGCCAAGAGTGCCTCAATCGACACAAATCCAAGGCCCTCCGGCCGCTTTGATGAAAACACGAAGAGGTCATGGCTCTTATAAACTTCCGACATTTTCTCGTGAGGCACTTTACCCAGCCATACGATTCTATCTGCCACGTGCAGATTCCTGGCCTGTGCTTTGAGCTGCTCCATATAATCAGCTGGGCCCATGCCGACGACGGTCAACGTCATCATCTCGCGCTCAGCAGCGCCAAAGTGACCGAACGCTTCAATGATAGTCTGGAGACCACGGTCTTGGGTGACCTGTCCAGCGTAAAGCACACGTAATGGCGATCGCTCCACTTGGGGCTTTGGCAATGGCTCAAGGAACCGAGTGACATGCACACCACCATAAATTACTTTGCTCAAGGGAAACTCTAGACCAGCTTCTCGGTGCCTAACACGCAAAAAATCACTCAAGAAACAGACACAGGATGGCGTATGGGAAAGATCTCTCGTTGGAATACCTTGCTCACGCACAGATCGCTCCCATCGCAGTCCGATCCAACGGAGCAGCGGACGAAGAAAGTGAGGGCCCCACTCGCCCGCCCAGAGAACCTGCCAAACTGACGCAGCCAATCGACCGTCAATTCCATAGTCATTGATCAACCAATTGTCATCAACAGCATGAACGTCGGGAATTCCCCACTTATTTGCGAGCGGGAGGATAACTTTTGTAAGTCCGTTGAGATTCCACCAATTGATCACGTCCGGCCTGAACTCTTCCACGGCCTGTCTGAACTGGGCAACGTCCTGCAACTCTCGTCGAGCTTGCAGTATCCGCCATGGCCATTGGACAACCGGTTGAGGATCAAAATAATACTCATGCAACCGACGATGTACGGACACTCCTGAAACTTCATCATCTCGCCGTCGGATAGTTCCTACAGAGGTCAAGGGTACCCCATAGGTGCTCGTCAAGACTCGCACCTGATGGCCGACTGCATGCAGCGCTTCAGCGACCTGGGCACAGTGAACCTCATACCCTCCTAGATAATGAGGCGGGTATAAGTTTGTCACGATAAGGATTTTCATGAATCTCTCAAACTATTGAGACTTGCGGGGTCCGAGTGTTGAGCACCCTTAACTTCCTCTTCATAACAACCGACCCCATGTCTCCGAATCGAATGGGCACAAAGATCTTTGAGTGACAATTTACTCATTTCTGTGCGCGCTCTTTAAGCCGGTTGAGCTCGATTAATGCGGCAGTGATCTGAATGACACCCGATCAAAGAGAATTCCCCTAGTCCAACCAGAGACAGACTGTTTGCCACATTCTTCGATTTTACTGAACGGCATTGCTCGCCCCAACACCATCATCTGCTGCGTTTACTGATACAGGTACATCCCCACACCCAGTATAGAAGCCAGAGACGATACTTCCGACGATCAACGGCTACGACTCCTGTCCATCCCGTTTTCCAAGGGACTTCGAAGAGGAGCGGAAATCGCTTAAACTCATGCCCTCCTCATAGACCATGCCTGAGAGAATCCGCTCTCGGCAGCATCGCTTACGCGAGAATCACCGATTGCAAACGCTGCATGGCCTGCTCGATCTCAAAATGTTCGTGGATGCGTCGTCGCGACGCTAGCCCCATTCTTTCACGAGTTCCAGCATTCCCCAACAACTGCCGAATGCCTATTTCCAATCCTTCGGCATCGCCTTGCGCGACGAACAATTTGCTCGAATGATGCACAACAACCTCGCCGCTCCTCAGATAGTTTGCCAGATACGTATTTGCACACTTAGGACTTTCATGAATATCTCAAGACGGCAGAGTTGGACGTGAACGAGTGCTGAGCATCTTCCGAACTTCCTCTTCGTAGCGCTTCACGGTTCGTGCCCATGTCCAATGAGCACGAACATGCTCGCCCGCTTGCCTCCCCATTTCATTGCGCTTCTCCTTATGCTGCTGGAGATAGACGATCGCTGCTGCAATCTGCTCAACATCGCGATCGACGAGTATTCCTGTAATCCCATCGATAACAGACTCTCTAACTGCGGCCTCTTTGATTCCGATAACCGGCGTCCCGCTCGCCATCGCCTCAATTGCGACAAGCCCGAACGGTTCCATGATGGAAACAAAGGCCAACGCAAGCGCCTGCCGGTACAGGTTGGCCAATTCAGGTTGGCTCGGCCTATAGGTAATCGTCACATCCACACCGTTCTCTTTTGCCATACAACGCAGCTCTTCGCTATATCCGGGATCCTCCGAACGTTCGGCGTGCTCCGGTGTAGCAATAACAACGCGCGGACGTTGAGCCCGATCAATCAACGCAACTGCCTCGATCACCAAGTGATGTTGCTTGGTTCGGATGATTCGGCCGGCTGAAAGCACCATCGGCTCCACAGGCAGTGCAGCCGACTCAAAATCCGAGCAATCGACCCCAGCGTAGCAAACGTTCGAATAACACCGGTAGTGTTGAAATAATACCTCTTTTGAAAAATATGAATTCGTCAGAATGAGTTGAGCTAGGTTGGTAACCGCTATATCGTGACGTTCCATTAGGTATGAAGAAAGAGCCTGGGCACCGTCGCAGAGGAAGTTGTAGCAACGTATCACCCCTGAAATGCTTGCTCGTTTTTCCACTGGAGCAAGGCCTTGGTAGCGTGCGACCGACGGCTCATGGCTATAGACAACGGTAGGTTTTCGGAGATACGGCATAAGATTTATGGCTCTGCAGCCAGGATGCTGATCAATATGAACGTAATCATACTTTCCCGCGTTAATGGTTTCGGCAAGCTCTTTCATCGGTCGATTGATCTTCCAAGTGTTCCAGAAGGTTGCAACAAGCTGCGCAAGTGAGCTTACGAGATACGGCCTCAACCACGACATGTCTGGACGCACAAGAACTACTTCAGAGGAGGCTCTCACAAACGGGGTAAGCGGCAAATAGTCCACATCTGAGACAGATCCGCGGACAACGAACTCATCGATTACATGCCCTCGCGCAGCCAGATTGCGAACCATTTCAAAGGCAAAGCGCTTCGATCCGCCCATATTGCCATTATGAATCCAGGCAATCCGTAAACTGGATTGGCCCTTGTCGGCACAGCCTAGGCAGCTCTCGTGAACTGGCTCACCCATATCCCCACCACCTCACTTTCACCGTGACGTGCGTTTACGTGCTCTTCCATCGCCGCTGGATCCACGGCGCCGCAAACCGGGAATTGCCGATCACTATGCGATCGCCACGCATGCCCCGATACGAGAAAGTTGAATAGCCCAGCGTCCGGATCCGGCGGCTAAGCAGATACCGTGCGGCCCACCCTGCCGTACAGGGAAGCTGCTGGCTTGAAGGCCATTCGAACAGAAAGAGGCGGTACACCATCCCATGCCGTGCGCACAGAACGGCAGCAGGCCATGCCCTGAATAGACTAACAAATCGTACTGCTCAGTGAGCTGAGGATCACATCGGCGTCTTTTGCGAACACACCCAGGTCCTATTCCAGGCAAGAGAACGAGCCAAGAGAATCAAGCACAATCCGCTCATTGCCCCCGCTCAAGTCATACCCGAAGGCTGCGGCCAGGCCTGCCAATGAATATCTCTTCCTGCTGTAGATCCCATCGACCGAATAGTGTTCCGACAACCGCGCTGCTAACTGGCTCCCGCCGAGACTTAAGTTTGCTCCTTTGTCCTGCTTTCCTCTGCACATACGACCGCCCGTCCTTGTAATAGCGCCATCGTCCGATCAGTTGCGGTGTCCCAGGAAAACCAAGTCGATGCCAATTTCTTAGCCCCCTCTCCGAGCTGTCGCCTGAGACCGGGGTCGTCGATCACTCGGAGAACAGCCGCAGCCATCTCGTCAGGGGACTTTGGCGGACACCACAGAACATTCACCCCTTCAACAAACGGACTCTCCTCTATCCTAGGTTTCGTGGCAACGACTGGTAGGCCATGAGCCGCTACCGCAGCAAACGAGCTATTGTTCAAGTATAATCCCAGGTCGTGGGAGAACACGCACATATCTGAGGCATAGAGAAAGCGTGACGCATCATCACTTTCCGTTTCGAACTCGCCCGTCCACACTACCTTATCCCCAAAGCCAAGATCGTCAGGCATGGCCCGCATTTCTTCAGCGAACCGCGGACGATCGGGATACTCATGAGCGAGCACCCCTCCCACCAAAAGTAGTCGCGCCTGAGGACGTACACGGCTGACCACATGGAACGCTTTCAGCAGCGTTTCGATGCCCTTGGGGGGATAGATCAGGCCGAAATACACCAGAACAAGCTGTTCGGCAGAAAACCCCAATTGAGCCCTTGTGGCACGACGGGTTTCTTGGTCAGTACGGGTCGTCATTTTTAAGAGCGGCGGAGGCGGAACGAGCGCGCACTTCGCGGCTACAGAAGAATCGAGCTCATTCAACATGTCTTGATGCCGCTGGCTCATGACAATGATCGCATCACTATCTCGTAACAACGTCCCGAACTCGTAGTCCACTCCTTGAGTTCCGACCCCCCATCGCACAACCCTACGCAAGGCCCGAGACAGAAAAGATTGTTTTCCGACCTTGCTTCCATGGGGATAGGCAAACATGACCACCACGCGGGCGCGCCTTGAAACCATCTTGCATAGGGAGGGAAAGAACGTAATCATAGGGTGATCGTTATAGATAAACCCAATGTAATATAGGAGCACAGCGTCGGGCTTATATCGCCACACGGTCCAGAGAAGGAGAGGCAGATCCCGCCAGGACCAGTCAGGGATCACATCTTGGACCTTGCTCCGATCCGGCAGCGAACTGCCAGCCGTGGTAATGACCTTCACGTTCACATCTCGTTCAGCCAGATAGGAGGCAATGCGGTAGCAATGATCGGCCTCACCGGCTTTCATTGGGGGGTATGCACCGGAAATAATCTGCACCTTAAAGGGCTGGTTTGACTCCACCGTTCCCACTCCACTACTCCTGTTCACATGCTACGCGCACCATGCAAGGATTCACCGTCACGATTGCATCACAACTCCACAACCTCGGGTTGCGGGCGCATGCCGCAGTATCAGTCGCGGGGTGACAGGCCCTACTTCACGAGCACTACGTGACTATACCTATTACAACTGCCGCCTGTTCACTTTTCGGCCGACTTATCTATGGATCGCATCATTCTCCGAACAACCCTTTCGAGAGAAGTTCGAATTCTACTTTGATATACCGCTACTTGGCGTTCCCTCCAAGCTTTAAGTGCATTCTTCTCTACTCCCCGGACCAAGGCATGAACCGTTCCGCCACCTTTCTCCACGGATAGCGACCGGCAGTAAGCGATTGGAAGCTTCAACGAGCGGCGCGACCTTAAACAGCCTGAGCCAGGAGCGGTCCGACCAGCGGACCTGTGGGCGGCGCCGAATGCGCCTACTCCGGTTGATGCGGCCTTCCAGCTCCCTCAGCAGGGCCTGATCGACTCCTCCCCGCATTGGCTCTGATCCTGTCGGGATCCGGGAAACCGCTCCGGATCACCTCGTTATAGGAAGAGCCTCCGAGCCCTTGAAACGGAGCCATATTATTGATCACAGTATTATGCTCCGCTCGATGGAACACGATGCCGATCGGAACGTTCTCCAGCAGATTATCGGCAAGCCGGATCTGGCTGCTTCCTTCATCCAGATAAATGGCAGACACAAGATGCTCGCCGGCCGAAGGCGAGCGGGCGATGTTAAAAATATAATTCTCTACGAGCTGTGTTCCCGGCTGCCTCGACAGCATATAGATCCCTGCTCCATCGGCTAAAAGCCTCATCACATTATGAATACGGTTTCGCCTGATCAGATTATTCTTCAGCGGCGTCGCCTCCAGCGTCCACCCCCAGCCGACGCTGATGCCCGTATAGGGCATGTCCGCCAGTTCGTTATTTTCAATCGCAAGACCTTCTGTATAGCCGGCGAAAATCCCCACGCTGCTATGGTAGTCCCGGCCGATCTTCGTGATGAGATTGTCCTTGATCACATTGTCGCGGCAGACGTGCCCCGCATCGGCCGGATGCTGATCGAGATCCATCCCGATGGAAATGCCGGTGGCGCTGATATCTCGAAAGGCATTACCCACCAACGCGCTGTGGCGAACACCCGACCAGAACGTGACCGCCGTCGCTCCGAGATTGCGAAATGCATTGCCCTCAAACCGTATGTTCTCGGCATCCTGCACGTGGATAGCCCCTGGAACTTGATGGTTCCGATCGCTTCCGTTCGTCAATATGCTGTCCGCTTGGCCCGTCGCAAATCCCTCCTCGCTCGGCTCAAGCCATGCCGAATACTCAAAAGCAAGGCCGTGGAATTCAATGTTCATCACAGGCCTCCTCGGGGTGCCTTGGAGTCGAACCAGCTCCACGAGCATGGGGACGATCACCACCGCCGTCGACAGATCTTCCCCTGCACGCGGCTTATAGAACACTTCATTGGTCGCCAGGCTCACATACCACTCGCCCTCCGCATCCAAGAATTCATACGCGTTCTCCAGATAATAGGGCTGCTCCCGCTTTCTGAGGAAACCATGACTGCTAAAGGCCTTGGTCCGATCCGGTTCCAGCGGTATGAGGCGGGCCTCCGGTCCGTCAACAGTGAACAAGGCAAGCCGCAGATTATTTTGCGTCCACTCCTTATGCACGATCAATTCGACGCCGCGAATGTCCCCAAGATTCGGGAGTTCCGAACCGGCCACCACAAGAGTTCGACCAGACTCATCCCAGTACCGGAGCCTGTAAATACTCCCTACATTGGGCGTTCTTGCCCGAATGCCGGACTGCCCATTGACGTACAATTGACGGAATTGACGGCCATGGCTGTCAGCCTTATACAGACCATTTTCTGCAGGGACCCATCCGGAGACCCGTTTCCCGCCGGTAATGACAGGATGCTCACCGGGATAGGCCATATACTTCACTCGGTAGCCGTCATGACCGGAATCATTGGCCTCAAACACGACCGGGGCATCCAATTCGTACAGCCCCTCTCTCAAGTACACGATGGCATCGCCACTCCAACTTCCTTTGGTCTCCCGAATGGCCTGCTTCGCTCTCTCCAACGTCATAAAGGGTTCGTGTAGGGTTCCCGGGTGACTATCGGACCCGCCGCTTGACGAGGGCGCCACATACACCGTCGTCTGAGTGCGGCCTTCATGCAGTTTGGCGTGCGGCACGGCCGCACATCCCGCCATCGCTGCCATGCCCGTACAAAGTGCCATGACGCTACGCACGGATCCGTTCCAGAACATCATCCGCTGTTGCCTCCATCCAACGGCTCAAACCCGACGCCCGACCGGGACCGCCTCCCTCCCGGCTTCAGGACTGCGCCCTCGAACCGGACAGGCCTCACGAAGTCGCGCTCAGCGATCAACGCGCACACCTGCCTCCCCCTGAACTCCCTGAGATGCACCGACCGCCTGATCCATCCGGTAAATCAAAAATGTCGTCGGCCTCCGGGACGCATAGACCAGCTTCCACCCGTCGGGAGACTGCAATTCTCTCATCCCATCAAAACCATCATCGGTAAAGTAGTTGGAGAGAAACCTCAATCGAGGGATATCTCCTTTGTGTATCATGACATACCGGTCCGGCCCTGCCCGCGTGTTCTCTACGATCCAATTAAGTAATGGGATGCCTCCCTCCGCAAACACGGGCATCTCAGGCGTCCAGACAGCGATCCGGCCTCGAAGCCCGACGTGCCAGGAATAGCCTATATACGGGTTTCCCGCACTCATCAACACAAGATCCTGCGAATGCAGCGTACCGCCGATCCAGGCCGATACCTCCTCAAAATCCGGGGACAGGGCTGCAGGCGTCCGGGGCCAATGAACCTCCTGCGTCGCCATCGCATACCCTGAGATGAACACAAACAACGCTCCAGCGAGAGCGGGAAGCCATCGGCGTGTCGTCACGCCCAGAAATTGCTGGAAGACTGTCCGGTCGAGAAAGCCGAGGGCACAGGTGAATCCGATGGCCGCATACAGATAGACGAGCGGAACCAGCACGGCGATGAAACGGCTCGCCGGAACGGATTGGTTCATCCAGGCAAATGGTACAAAGATCCCCGCCATGAAGAAAACCGGGTAGAGCACTCGCGGATTCCGCATTTCAGATGCCAGTCCCATACAGCACAACAAACACACCAGCGCACCGATACCCTTGATATAGACGAACGGCTCCAGGCTGGCCAGAAATAACCGGCTCTCACGCCACGCTCCGGTCGAAGCTCTCATCACAATGTCCGAAAAGGAGTGCGAGGCGAGGTAGGACTGCATCGTCGGTAACGCATGTCCTTCCCAAATGACTTCAGGATACTGCCGCACAAGCTGGTACTTCGGGAGGTAGATGTCATCCCAATGGTCGAGCCACAGGGCATGCGAATTGGCGCTCTCATAGGCCGGCTCTCCATAGAGCAATATATTCCTTGTGATCAGCGGGGAGCAGATCAGAGCGAATAGGAGAAAGAAGGCCCAGAAGCGGGGCTTCTGCACGACCCTCGGGCCGAAGATCAAGAGCGTCGCCACGGCAAACACCGGAACGAGGATCAGGCCGGTCCCTTTCGTCAGGTACGCAAGTCCGCTGAATACGCCGGCCCCTATCCAATACCGGTCATCACGAGTGCCCTTCATCATGCAAAAGAGGCTCAAGAGCATAAACAGCATCAGCGTCGTCTCACATTGAACGTGGGAAGAGACGCGGAGGAAGGTCACATTCAGCGCAAGCCCGCCCGCCGCCAAATACGCCACGTCATCGCCGCACAGATCTCTACAGATGTAGAAAAATGCCACGACGACCAGCAGCCCCATGGCAAGCGAAAGCACCTGCGCTCTCGGAAAGAAGACCAGCTCATTTGAGGCGAACGTGGATAGCAGCAGAGGGTAGAGGGGCTTCTGCACAGCCGCCTGATACTCGCCGCTGAACAGGACATGAAGGAAACTTGAGGCTCCTCCGTGTTCCTTGATGAACAGGCCCAGATGCAAAAACGCCTGAGTATCTTCGAACCAGGGCTCACCGGAAGACTCATTCACCTTGTCGAGCCCGATGAGAACAAATGAGGCGGCAATCAGCACCAGCACCGCGGCTGTCCATCTCCTGTGGCGACGAGAGCCCGCCACCGAGCCGTCCGGGCTCTGTTCTTCGGCCCCTACCCGGCCACAGGCAAGGAAGGCATGGATGCGATGACGAATCATCTGAATCGCTCCTTCGCCGTAAGTCCTGACGGTGAATGGGGAGAGACTCGGGCTGCCACTACCAAACTCTGCCCGATCACAGGCTCCCACCGCCGCTCCAGCCATGGGATCCAACTCATGAACAACCGGTCATAGAGCCAGACGCTCCACGGGTCCAGCGCGGTCCGCTTGAATACTTTCCCGGTAAGAAACCATGTGACGGTCCCGAGAAGATTAAAATACCGAAGACCAACCACGTCGAAGCCGACTCTGCTCAACAGCTCATGCAGCTCGGCCTTCCGATACCTCCGAACATGCCCGAAGGCAGCGTCCAGAGACCCATATAACCCCGGCAACGCCGGAACGAACAGCAATAGCGTTCCTCCCGGTGCGAGGGAGCGATGAACCGCACGCAACAGGTCTTCCTCGCGATCGACATGCTCAAGCACATTGATCAGCACCACGGAGTCGCACGAGATGGAATCGGCCACCGCCGCGAATTGCCCATGGACCAATCGCACTCGGGAATTCCCGAAAAATTCCTCGCGCAGCAGAGGAAACAAATTGTCCGCCGGCTCGATCAATGTGAGGGCCGTAATGTGCGGGCAGGCCAACAGATGTTTGGAGAAGGTGCCGATTCCAGCTCCGATCTCCACCACCCGGCTTCCCAGATACGGAGCTACGTGATCGAAGATGGACGCGTAATAGTTGGACGCCTGTTTGAAGACCGCCAGTTCTGCACGGTCATAGGACGCACCCTCACGGTTCATGACGGCCGCACGGAGGAATGCGCTTCAATCGGTGAATCGGTACCGGAGGATACACCACAGCGCCGAGATTCCGTCCTTCCACGTAATCTTCTTGCCTTCAGCATAGGTTCTTCCGTAATACGAAATCGGCACTTCATAGAGACGACAGCCGAGCTTGGCCACTTTCGCCGTCACTTCCGGCTCAAACCCGAATCGATTGGACCGGAGCCGAATGCGTTGAAATATGTCGGAGCGAAACGCCTTATATCCGACTTCCATGTCGTTCAAATTGAGATTCGTCAACATATTACAGATCAGCGTCAACACCCCGTTCCCGACAGAGTGCCAGAAATACAACACGCGATGCGCTTCTCCATGAAATCGGTTTCCATACACCACGTCGGCCCTCCCGCTGACGATCGGAGCAATGAGACGCGGGAGATCGCTCGGGTCATATTCCAGATCGGCATCCTGGATGACGACAATATCACCGGTCACATGGGCAAGGCCGGTTCTGATCGCCGCGCCTTTCCCTTGGTTCCGGTCATGGGACAACACCCGCACATTGGTGCTACCAAGAGCCTCGTTCAACGCCTCCTTCGTTCCGTCGACCGACGCATCGTCGACAATGATCAGCTCTTTCGAACATCCCAACTCCACCGCCAGCACTTTGCCGACCATCTCCGCGATGGTCGCCGCTTCATTGTAGACCGGCATGATGACAGACACTTTCATGGCTACCTCTTTCGATGTCTATCTCAAAGTGAGAATACTGACGACCATTCAAATAACAAGGCTATTGAAAGACATCACCTTGCAGCCCTGCCTCCTGGTATGTCAGAAAACATCGAGCCGCTTCCCGATTACCTTTCACTGAGTAATGTCCCCCGGCTTCCGGCGGATTGAATAGCTCCGGCACTGAAAAGAATCGCATGCAGGGCGTAAGATCGATGTGAGGCAATCGGACACTTTTGAGAACCTTTACGCCTAATGATTCAGTCCCCTCGTCTAAAATGTCCCCCTCGGTTGGCAAGTGCACGATGAGGGGCCTGGCACCATCCGCCAGGACTGCCTCTTCGAACTTCCGAAACAACGCGCCGTTGATCTTCACAGTTTCCACCATGGACGTTTCAGACCGCTCCAGTTTATGAACCGGGTGGAGCGAGATCAGCAGCCGGAACAGATAGGAACGGGACAAGAGATCCCATTGGGGCTGATCCCATTCGGTCGGATCATACTTTCGGTCATAATCGATGAAAGGCAAATCCCGGATGGCACTCGCTGAAAAGATTTCCCTTGCCGTCACAAGAGGTTGATTCACAACCCGCAATTCGCTGTTCCGGACCACGAACCTGGGCTTCGTAAACGGCACCCCCGCATCGGGAAAAGTCAGAAAACTGTAGACACCCATCGTACGCGCCACATTGTCACTGATAAAAGCCAAGATCACAATGTCGGGATGCCATTGTCGTACGTCCCGAAGATATCGCAAATACATTTGGTCCACACCGAATCCCGGCACGCCGAAATTCAGCACCTGGCACTGTCCGCGCAAAGCAGACTCCAGCACATTTCCCCATGTATCCTCGAACGCCACGTTCTCGCCGAACGTAAAGGAATCTCCCACGACGGCGATACGACAAGGCCGGGAATCGAGTGAAAGCACCTCGCCTGGGCGCGAGGTGCGAATGCCTTGGCTCCCGATGCCATAGAGCCCGTTTTGACTGCTTCGCCCGCTGCCGAGCGTCCATCCAAAATCCTCATCGGGAACCACATACGGCTTATCGCGATCCGCCTTGTCGAGGATCGACAGATACGCGGCCTGGGTCTTCTTCCATTGTCGCGGATACAGCAAAAGTGCGCCGAGCTTCTCCCCGGTATTCGCGGGAACTACCAGCATGCGCACACCCGCTTCTCCGAGGAACAAGACGACCGCCACAGATGCCACATTCATCCCCAAAGCCAATATCCACCGCCTTGACCCGCCTTGGCGATCCGCCCTGCATAAGCTGGATGCAAGGGCCAACATGGCCGCCATGCCAATAAATGCGACCAGCGTGACGACTCCGGATAGGCTGACCCAAAACTCTGCGGGATTTGTCCGCCCGATTTGGCGATGCCATGCCACGAGCCCGAGCACGAGGCAGGCCTCCGCAGCAAACAAGGCCGCTATGATTCTCCCCTCGATGGAGCGGATCACGTCGTCAGAAGCCATGTGCCGAGTGTTCTTTCATTCTTAAGACATTATATCTCTCGCCCAATTAGGCAGCCAGGACGCGAGAGCCGTCATCCCTCATTCACACCTAAATCCAATGTCTGCTACGCCAAGATCTATTGAACTCGTGCCCATTGAGCACATCGGGCCACTGAATACTCGAGGATGCACCCAAGCATTTATGGCAGAGGTATGGATCGATTCTCGCCCAACCGGACGTTACTCCGAGGCTTTTGTCCGAGGCATCTGATGGTCCGCTGGCCTGGCAAACTCATAGATCAACGTCCTTGTGGGAACATGCTCATAGACAACCCGAAACTCGGGTGGCATCAGACTGGGATCTCGCAGGGCCTGCAAGCCTGCGATATGCGATTCCTCCATTGCGCTGTACACGATAAACCGGATGTGGCGCTCCCTGGCTCGCGTCGCATAGTCCTTAATGGTCTCAAGCCCCTCGATAGGCTCCATGTTCAGTTTCGCCAAATACGCCAGATGCGGCTTCAAGCTCATGATCGAGTCGCCTGGTACTGCACGTGCGCTCAATACTTCGGCGGCGTCCAAGAGGTAGACGGGTGCCGTACGAAGGAAATATGCGATGCGGGACGCAGAGGTATAGCCCGAGGCGAACAGGAGACCGACAATCAGAATCCAGCTCACATTCCATACCCGAGAGGTCTCCTGCAAACGTAGAGCGACCTTACCAAGCTCTAGGGCTGCCAGGCTCACAAAAAGAAAGAGGAGCGGGTATAAAAACAAATAGAAACGATCGGCAAAGCCAGCGAGACCATGCAGAAGATAGCCCCCGCCACACACCATCAAGAACACCAGCCGAGACCTGGTCAGGTCCCTCAGATACAACAGCATCCCTGCACCGGCAAAGAGAAAGGCAGGGAAGCCGATGACATCCCAGCTCAACTTCAGCACTCGGTCGTGCACAATATCCTTCATGAACCGGACGCACACGCGCACAGGATCATGCGTCAAGACATCCCAGTACGATGCGTATTGTTGTTCCATGGACGAGATAGACGACGGAGACCCGTCGCCTTTCGGGTGATAGAAGTGTGCGGCCACCTGTCCGTGGAGATCGCTCGCAAAGGGAGAACCATGATACTGCCAATTGACGATCAGCCATGGGGCGGTCACCACCAGCGCCGCTGCGGCAAACGCTGTCATCCTACGAAGGCGGGGCCGCAGCGTGTCATCGGGACCGCTCCGGAACAACAAGGCGAGCGGAATTCCGACCAGAAGAAAAATCGCGTTATATCGCACCAGACACGCCAACCCAGCCGCCGCTCCGGACAGAAGACAAACACCCATCGTCGGTTCACGACGGAGCAACAGCCAGAGCGGAGCCAGCAACAAGAAGTTCGCCAGCACATCCGTCGAGGCCACGAATGAATGGGGCAACAAGGCAAGCAGCACGAACAGTGTCGTCACGAAAGCGAGTCGTCGATCATATAACATGGACACAATCCCGTAGCCCGCCAACGCCAGTAGGGAACTTGCCGCAACAGAAATAGCGATTCCAGCCTTGAAGAAGTCATGCGTCAGAATCCACATTCCGGCGAGGATATAGGCGTAGCCCGGCGGATAATGCTGGTTCATGTAGGGCTTTCCGGAGAGAACATTCTGTGCCAGCCCGACATCACGCCCCAAGAAATCGGTCTCGACCCCCCAATTGCCGACTTCACGAGAAGCGCCGAGCGAAAAAGACAGCAGCCCGACACCGAGACAGACAATCAAGGCAAGGATGTCATACAAGCGGGCCCGGCCCGGTTCAGGCTTCTCGAATGCTGTCGAAGACGGGCGGGTCAAGATCTGCACGATGTCCGCTGCTCCCTGGGTGCCCCATTCCGCCGCCTGCCGCTTCACGGCGTTCGGAACACATACCCCTATGAATGTCACTGCGCAAGGGACTGCGCCGTCAGGCCCTGTTCAGCACACACAGATTTCTCGTTTTGCCCCGGTCTCTGATCAATAGACGGTCACCATGATAGCGCGTATGCGCCGTCGAAATCATAAACGCCCTCTACCGACACTCTCGCACCCGCCCTCTTGTCACTGAGTCCTGTTCACCAACGACAAGAGCGGATCTTCACCCGTCTCCTCAAACGATTCACGCAGGCAATATGTCTGGATGTGTGGGCCGGAAACGGAATTCGCACCACCTCTGGCCGGCCATCCACTATTTGTCGACGGCCAGAATCATGCGCAACGGACGGCAGAATCAGGACACAGGATCCATCCCTCTACGCCAGCTCTTGATACAAGCTCGCATAGCGCTCTGCCTGAAGCACCAAGGGGTAGTCCTCAAGAGCCACTCGGCGGCAGTGGGCCGACATCGTCCTGAGTACGTCAGGGGCGTTCAGCAACTCCACAATAGTTGAAGCGAGAACGGGAACCTCAAAGGCCGGGACCAGCTGCCCGGTTATTCCGGGGCGGACCATATCCGGAGTCCCTCCCGCATCAAAACTGACCACCGGCACTCCACATGCCATGGACTCCAGAACCGTATTGGCAAGATTGTCCTGCAAGGATGGAAGCACGAAGATGTCCGCCGCGCTGTAGACAGCAGACAGTAATCGGTCGTCATGAACGGAGCCCAGATGAAGCCACGGCATGCGACCATCTGCTTGCGGTGGCTGCTGCCCTAACGAGACCAGCAACAACTTCTCGACGCGTTTCGCGCAATGCGGGAGTGCCTCCAATAAAAAAGAAAACCCCTTGCGACGATTATCGACAACATCGGCGAGGAAAAACACGACACGAGCGTCCTGCGGAATCCCCAGCAGGTCTCTCGAATAGGCCTTATCGCGTGGCATAAACACGTCAAGGTCCAGTCCATAGGGAATCACGTCGACTCTAATCTCCGACAACAGGCTGCTCTTCCGGGCTTCTTCCGCAAGCCACCGGCTGGGGGTAACAATACGCAGGCGCCCTGTTTTTGCTGCCATGATCGCCCGCCTCTTACGTTCCCACACCGCGCGCGACAGGTCCTGTTCCTGGTTCGACCCCAGTTGTGGACAGGCCCCGCAAGACCCGGAAAAACGGCCGCACCGGTGGTCGTAGTGGCACCCTCCGGTAAAGGCATTCATATCGTGTAAGGTCCACACCACGGGCGTAGTCCGAGTCATCTGAGGCAAAAACGAGGTGAAGTCCACCATGCCCGCCACCCAATGGAGATTGACCACATCGCAAGGCGGTACTTGCGCCACCAAGGCATGTGGGAACGGCCCACGATCGTCGCTAAACAATTCATATCCTGACGGACGCGTTTCACGATACCGGACGAAGTCTCGCGCGATGGCCTCCCGTCGTATACGGTTCCCAATCCGATCCATGACCCCCTGCGGGGGCTCAAACCTGACGATCGACTGATCGGCGCACGTTTTTTCCAGCGCAAACATCGTCGATGAACATCCGATGCGCTGGAGGCCTTGGTGAAGCCGATAGGCAGAGCGCGCGGCGCCGCCCTTCACATCAATCGTACTCAGATGAACGACTGTCTTGTGTTCTTTTTTCACCATACCTCCACGATGAGCGCGCCTCGTATCGCATTAGGGAAGCCGCCGGCCAAACCGATCAAGACATTCGGCTTTTGAGTGTTTGGCACAGCCTATGGACCCAGGGAAGCTGCGCCTTGGCTTTCCTGAGAAGCTTTTCTTTCACTCCATACCAAAGTGATGACCTGACCGCTCGATAGTAGCTGGGGATATAGGGCAGCGCAAACGCGGCTCTGACCCACGGGACGAGAGACAAGCGCTCTTTATAGAGCGTATCCCAACGATGATAATACGTCTCCCACGTCATTTTGATCAGGCTGTTCTTCAGCATAGTCCACTGCGCAGGCTCACGCTCGGCAAATGCCAGCAGCCAGGGATCCGTGTCTAGAAACTTGAGAAACCGCCGCGTGTCTTCCGCCAACACCGAACACTTTAGGGACCATCCGACACTCGCTTCATCTTGCTGCAATTGATAGGCACAGGCATTCGTCAAGGCGATCGAGCATCCCAATGACAACTTGACCAGGACCGCGTCATCACAGTGAGTTCCCCCCGGGAATTCAGGATATCCCCCGCAGGCTCGAATGTCTGCCGTTCTGGCAAGAATGGCCGTAAAACTTTCAAATCCCATTTGGGTCCATTGCGTAATGAGCTGTTCACCCGAGATGGAATGCGGAGCGTGGTTCGGAGACACGCGCAACACACATCCTGACGCGTCGACATATTCCTGCCGCGCAATCGCAACGGCGAGGGTCGGATCCTGCTCAAGAAGCGGCACCAGTGTCGACACATAGTTGGGACTGATCGCGTCATCGTCCGGCATCCAGATAAAGTATTTCCCGGAAGCGGCCTCGACCAGCTGATTGTAGTGAGCCGGCAACGTCACAATCGCCGGATTTTGCCGAAACACATAAGGCCGAGCGTAATGTTGATCGACGAGATCCCGAACGGCTGTTCCATTGAGTCCGTTGTCCGACACCAGCAGTTCAATGCAGGGGTAGTCCTGCTTTAGCACAGACTGCAAGGCCCGCTGCAGGCAGCTCAGCCGCTTGTAGACGGGAATTCCGATCGTGACTAAAGGCATCATAGCTGTAGCATTCCGCTTACAAACCCTCCAACTGCGCGGTCTCTGCGCCACTCTCTGATGGAGAGCGGAGAGCAATCGTCCTAAATCTTTCCCGAACAGGAAACCAGGCCTATGATCGTATCCGGCCTGCAACGTGAACGACACATCCAGTCATCTCATGGACCCGTTTCAACTCTGGCGGCCCAGCAATCCCCACGATGCCGGATGGCAACCACGCGGTTGAAATGTCATCGTGGTTTCACCGCTTCCATATGGATCGAATCAGGTTTGTAGACCGACCCATCCGGATCCGTATCCAGGTGATAATTCGTCCAGTCAGGAATCATACTCTCCGCCGGGTCACGACGCCGGGGTTCCGCAAACCCTGCCTGTGCCAATACCCGGGCTAAGGAATACCGGTCGTACATCCATTCATGCACTTCTCCGGACAACCGAAACCGCCCAATCTCAAGGGCGGCGCATCCGTCTGGGCCGAGAATTTTCTGAAGGCCGCGCATGAATACTCTTCGAGGAATGGCTGACAGCCACCGAGTAACCTTTTGAGGCAGCGGAAGAAGCGTTGGTATAGGTCGAGCCGGTGTTCTAATCGCTTGTAAAATTCGACGGACTTCACCGCCGAACCGTTCGAACAAGAAGCGCTCGTTGGGGAGAGGATCTTGCCTCAAGTAATCGAGCATGCCTCCGCCTGGACGAATGCGCACGGTTTGATCGTAGAGCTCCAGCATGAGCCAGTCATAATTATGTTGCCACTGGATATCCCCGTCCGCAGCTTTCTCTACGGCCTCCAGATAAAGACGAGTTAAGCATTCCAAGTCCGGCACGGCCACCCTAAGGATCCCTCCCGGTCGTAACACGCGATAGCATTCTCGGAGAAATCCAAGCGCCTCCGCCTTGGGAAAATGTTCCAAGACATGAGAATGGTACACCACATCGAAAGACCGATCGGGAAAGGGAACGCCTGTGCGGCAATTGTAAGCCTGAACTTGCGGACTGCTCGGGACGACGTCAATATTGGTCCACGCAGGGTGAAATCGCGATCCACAGCCAATATTTAAGCAATCCATGAGCCCTCGTGAAGGGAAAGGAACCGAATTGATCAGAACGCTATTCCATTATTCTTTTTGCCTAAGCAGCGCTTCACTCCGAGCACAATTCGCTCTTGGATGGCCCACCGCAAGGTCGTCCCGACGGCGCGGTAGTAGCGCGGGAGATACGGAAGCGCAAACCCCGCTTTGATCCAAGGAAAGAACGGCGGACTTTGACGCCCCATTAACTCCCATCGATGAAAATAGGCCTGCCAGGTCATGGTCAACAGAACATCCTTCAATTCTCTCCATTGCTCAGGAGCTCGGCTGGCATAGGACTGAACCACTGGATCTGACTCTAAGAAGGTGAGAAATCGCGCCGTGTCTTCGGCGAAACGACCGATGCTGATCGACCATCCGAAACTGGCGGGGTCCTGGCGTAACCGATAGGCGCAGGTCTTCCGGTAGGCCACAGCGCCGCTGAGACATAATTTGACCATCAACGCGTTATCGCTATAGTTTCCCCAGGGACAATCGAGATAGCCGCCACAACGCCGGATATCTTCGGTTCTCGCGACAATGGAGGTGTAACTGTCAAACCCGTTTGCGGTCCAGTTGCGGATAAACTCCTCTCCTCTGCTGTAATCCGGCAGATGGTCGGGAGACTGTCGCATCAAGCGGCCGGTCGCATCCACAACTTCTTGTCGTGCAATGGCGACCGAAACGTCCGGTTGATCGTCTAGCGCTTTGACGAGGTCACTCGCATAGGTCGGGCTGATTGTGTCATCGTCCGGCATCCACGCGAAATAGCGTCCGGAGGCCGCATGGACGAGCTGCGCATGATGGGAAGGAAGCGGAACCGTCGCTTCGTTCTGACGGAAGATGTAAGGCTTGGAGTACCACTGCTCAATAATCTCGCGGACTTTTGTCCCATTCTGGCCGTTATCAGAAACAATAAGTTCAATATGAGGGTACCCTTGGGCAGCGATGGACTGTAAGGCCGAGTGGAGACAATCCAGCCGCTTGTAGACGGGAATCCCAATGGTCAGCAGTGACGGCATACACTCCGTTATCCGGTCGGCTTCGGGCACGTCGGCATGAGCAGCGATTCCCACGGGCACAGCCGGCGAGCATCCGAGAACTTCGGAGTGCTGCGAGACTCCGCCCGATTCTGCTCTATCAATAACAGGCGATTGGTGACTTTGGAAATTACTTTTGAATCTTGGACGACGGAGGCTACAGCCGGGGACCCCTCCGCCACATCTTGATCACTTTAGCCGGGACTCCGGCTGCGACAGCGCCATCAGGCACATCGCGCGTCACAACAGAGCCGGCCCCGACCACCGCCCCTTTGCCGATGCGCACCCCGGACAACACAATCACTCCATAGCCAAGCCAGGCTTCATCCTCGATCACGATGGGGCCTTTCGACGTGAGGGGTTGTTCGGCAATAGGGCTACCCGCTTCGACTCCGTGATCGAATGGGTAGAACGCGCACCGAGCTGCTATTTCAACACGCTCCCCGATCCGTATCGCCTCCTTGTAGGCAGACAGTTGGCACCCTCGGTGCACATGCGTATCCACACCGATCGTGACGCTCCCTCCCGCACCGGTCACAATCTGCGTGTCTTCCTGCACACGCACACGGTTGCCCAGCGTCACCGGCCCGCCCTCGGATTCCTGATAGATCAGCACGCGGTCATCGATGAATATATGGGCGCCAAGTTGAATGGCGGAACCCCAGAGCGTGGCGTGGGTCGAGATAAACCCTCGTGGATTCAGATTGGCAAGGTGATGTCGTTCAAAGTACGGAGGGGCCCACCAGAGAGCAAGACCAGTCGCCACGCGACGACAATAGGGGAGCCCGGCTACCCGCATCCAGAATCGCGGCCAGTGCCGTTCCAGTTTCCAATAGAGTTTGCTTACCCACACAGGCGGATAACTCTATGAAGTTAGGTGGACTCGACGAGTAAGGGGGCAAGCACCGCCGAAGAGTTATGCCGCACCACGACCGCGGCGTGCGAATACGGACGGCCTTTATCCAGAAACACAATTGAAGACACCACTCCACCCGCAGCCTTGATCCACTGCTCAAGCTCGTCAAGAGACGAAAACCGAATCGTCGCGCCTTTTGTCGCGCCTAGCACCCTGACCATCATCACTTCCTGGAGATAGGAGAACCAATGCTTCCATCTGGGCTTCGTGATGTTCACCCCAAGGACCAGCGTGCCGGAAGGCTTGAGTGCCTTCAGGCAATGCCCGATGAACTGTTCCCGCAACTTCTGAGGAACAAGGTACAGCACATGCACCACCGTGACAACGTCAAAAGACTGGGGGGGGACGTTCGCGACATCCTCGTGATGAAACGATGTGTCTGGCAGATCCAGCTGACTGGCAATGTGAATTTTCCGGTGATCGATATCGACGCCGACAATCTCTTGCTCTCTGCCGTGAATCTTTTTCAGGAACACCGCAAGAAGCCCGTCGCCGCAACCAACGTCGAGAATGCGCCCCTGCGTTGGAATCAGTCTGGCCAGGCCGCAAAAGGATGCCAGGCAGTACCGGATGGTCGGACGAACTCGATCGACCCTGGGTGCAAAGGCATAGGCCGCATAGACAGCCTGCATAATTGCTAGCTTCACAAGAGATCTCCTTCCGGCAGTCAATCCAATCCAGTAGCGTGAAGTGAGATCTATTCATTATCAGACATCCGTCACCGAAAGCTAGCCCGCAGCGCCAGTCCATGAAAGTTCGTTAAGTCAATCCTTTGATTTTCGATGCAGCGGCTAATCGCAACATCGCAGAGCGCGGCCAGCTCCGCTCGTCGTTCACTCAAATATGAATCCAATGCGGCTAACGCGGCATCATCAATGCCCGGATGCACGGCAATTTCCGTGACCCCCGGCTCGATCGACGCCAGGACTCGCTGGAGATCCGCCACGGTGTCCCCCCCTCCGCCATACCAGGCTACAAAGTGATCAGTCATATAGAGGCCCTGGGACTGAAACATTCCGCGGACTTTGCCCGCAAGATAGTTCACCAACTGCCACTTAATCCGATTGGCCAGAGACAGATGACGGCCGTTCGTATGCGGCAGCCGCACGGCCGGAATCTGATATTTTCTGCAGAGCCGCGCGACGACCGGCCCGACTTGAGGCAACACCTGGATATGATGATGCCCATCGACATGAGAGATGGCGATGCCAAGATCCCGGACCTTCTCGATCTGGGCCGCCAGTTCACACTCCATCTCTTCTACCGGCAATCGGCGCAGCAAACCATCTCGCCAGACAACGCCTGCGCCCAAAAACCGCCCCTCTTGATCGGTCAAGGCGCCGGGCGCCGTCCGCATCGCCGGGCCGCTGGTCAGATTCAAATGGATACCGACGGACCGCCCGCCCGCTGACAGCAAACGGCGTACACTCTCTCCCGCGTAAGGCATATTGGCCATCACGGTCGTACTGGTCACAATGCCCTGCTGCATTCCCTGGAGAATGCCATCGGTGACCCCTGCGGTGAAGCCGAAATCGTCGGCATTGACGATCAACTGTCTTCGTGTAGACGCTTCACCGGGCCGGGTCATTGTTTGCGCGCCATCCACCATCGGATCAATCCCCAACACATAGTCCCCGTGCGCTCGTCCTCACAGCCCACCTCGCGAAGCTCGGCCTCCAACGTACGAGGAAGGATCAATTCATGGCGAAGCTCATCGTCATGCCCTTCGCTGCCGTATTGCCACGCTCTCACCGTTTCCCACGCCGGCTCCAACCGCAGATACCATGCCGAGGGAACAGTCACGACCAGGCAGCCGCCCTTCTTGACATGTTTTGCCAAGTTGGCGAGCGCCGTCCGGCGGTCCCCGGCAGACACATGCTCCAGCACTTCCGACGCCACCACCACATCGAATTCACCCGGGAAGGTAAATGTGCGCAAATCGCCGAGCAGAAACCGCCCTTCCGGCACGAATTGCTGGCACCAATTCACCCGAGTCTGGAGCAGATCCACCCCGGAGACCTGGCACCCCTTATCCGCCAGCAGGCGGCACAGCACTCCGGATCCACAACCGGCATCAAGTACTTGCCCGGGAGTCGGAACGATACCGGCCAGGCTATCGAGGCGCCTTTTGTGAAATGCATGTCGAAGACTCCACCGCTCGCGATACGAATCGGCGTAATAGGAGCCTCTGTTCATGGTCTCGTCATAGCCCAAGGATGGCATCCCAGTTCTGTTTGACTCAGCGATATTTCCCTTGAAATCCGTTGACTTTAATCGATAACAAATCTTTTAATACTGCTACGACGTTGCGCATGATTCGAACGGTGGTGACCACCCCGGTATATTCCAGAACCACCGGAATTTCGGACACTCGAAAGCCGGCGAGTCTGGCCACATAGAGAAACTCGACGTCGAAAATAAATCGATCGATCGTCAGTCGGCTGGCTACGTGCTTGGCCACATGCTTCCGGCACCCCTTCAAGCCGCATTGCGTATCCGAGACCTGAAGCCCAAACGCAATCCGCACAAGGTTCAGCAGTGTTCGGCCCAGCACATGCCGCATGAAGATGTACGGAAAATGTCGCGGGTTCATCAAAAATCTTGACTCAGGGAGCACCCGGGATCCGATGACGACCTCCGCCCCCTGTCGAAGACTTTCGATCACCTTCCAGAGAGCCTCCACTCCGAACGGAAGATCGGTGTCGGTAAATGCCACGTACTCCCCTCGGCTCTCCTGGAAACCGCGCCGGACGGAAAACCCCTTGCCGCGATTCGGAACATTTTTGAATGCCCGCAGTTCCGGATATTCGGATTGGATCGCCTTGAGCCTGGCGTCCGTGTCGTCACCGCTGCCGTCATCGACGACAATGATTTCGAAACTCGATGACTTCGTGCGAAAATACCGCACGAGTTGCGACACCACGTCGGCGATTGTATCGGCACTGTTGTAGGTTGGGATTATTATAGAGATGTCCATCGAACCATCCTCTTCCGCCCCATGGGGAGCGCTCCCTTCGACCCGGCACGAAGCGGGAGATCTGGCTCCCTTCGCTTCTATCCCTGCCCACCTGCGTCAACGGCTCCCAGCCTTGGCTCAGCAGTTTCTCTTGTATCCTTCAGGCAATACGGTTCTACAGCGAAGGTTCCATCGGGTCTCTTCTCGACCCACAAGAAACGATCCAGCGGCCCTTTCCTCTCAATCAACCGTGTCCCGAAGTCAGCCTGCTTGGGAATTTTGCAGTTCCCTCTGGTTCCGAAGAGTAAACTCGCTTCTTCCGTGTAGAAAGTGATTGGCGGATTGCCTCCGTAGCGGAACGCCCAAAACTTTTCTCGCTGGGCAACCGGCCAATCCGCAGACAATCGAGCTGTTAACTCCCACTGCCGAGGTGGCCCGAACTTGCGCCAGGGAGTATCGATCACCGCCACGGTCACCCCTCCCCGATCAGACAGATGCGGACGAACGGCTTCCCCCATTAAGGCCATGTCCTGCCGTTCCTGAATAAAACGCCACCCTTCGATCAATGCCGTATCGCCGGCGGCAAACCCAAACAAGAGGATGGGAATAGCCCAAAAACGCTGGCGAACCAGGCTCAACACGAGGAAGACGAGCACCATCGCAATAATGGGTAACACTGGCATGCCAAACCGAGAAGTGGTGCCATCGTCAGAATTCCAAGGCAATCGCCCACTAAAGATAACCGGCAGAAGCCCGGCGAAGAGTGCGACTCCCAGCAAGAGAATAGGACCGATCATCGGGCCAAGATCGATTTTCCGGCTTCGATGCGCCTGACTCCCCACAATCAACAAAACTCCCACCACCACACCATAGATAGCAGCCAGGAGGCCGGACTTTGTGGTGAGCCGAATTTCGCCCAACGAGAGGGTCATGTTCCCGACCAGGCCCTGCCAGATCGCTTGGGTCATCTTCACGAAAAACATGAGGCCCAGTTCTTTGGCAATGGGAGGATGCTTGTACATGATGCCCGTATTGGCGCGCCACTCCGCCAAGAGATAATACAGCCCATAGGCGATCACTGAGACGACGATCGAGAGTAGAAGGGATCGGTATGTGCGCGATCTCTCCCCGTCGTTCGGATTGATGATCGCTGGGAGCAAGAGGAGAGCCGTCATGGCTGCGACCACCGAGAAGGCATACTCCATAAACAAGATGGCAGCTCCAAGCAAGATCTGGCTTGCCACGAGCGCCGTCCAGCCTGTCTTGTCGCTCGCCGTGATAAAACGCAACACCAGAAGATAGGCGGTATAGGCGAGCACGATGCTCAGCAAACATCCCAAGACAATACTGGCGAGCATGGTCTGCGAATGAAACCCGAAGGGAGCGATGGTGATACAGGCCACCACCCACCCGTAGTGGGCGAGGTGCGGGAGGAGGTGTCTCCATATGAGTGCTGCGGCCACCGCAAGCCCCCCCCACAACACCGCATGTGCAATAAAATTGAACCGCCAGAAGGCCTGCTCCGACAAGGATAGAACGGTCCACACGTATCCCATGACCGGTCGATCTGGTAGACCTGTTAGAAAATCTGTTCCTTTCTCCTTGAAGTAGAGCCAATTCCAGGAGTCATCGAACATCGGCAGCGATCCGATGGCGCCGATGGTCAACGGCGCCAGCACCATCAATAATGCCAGGAGAGACGGGAAACTCCAAAATGGAGGCTGCCGGGTGGTGGCTGCATCGGAGGCTGCAGAAGCATCCACCGTGTGCCGTGCGTCCTCAGCTACCACGCTCATAGTTCTCCCCGCTTAAATGCCATCGCTATATGTTCTGACGTCCTCGTGGCCAGCGCCGCGATCGTCAGCGTGGGATTGACCGCTGCGCCCGTCACAAATACGCTACCGTCCCCAATGAAGAGGTTGGCCACGTCGTGCGTGCGACACGAGGGATCCACGACCGATGATCGGGGATCTTTCCCCATGCGACAGCTCCCCATGTAGTGCAGAGATCTGCCAGGACCGTACTCTGTTAACGCGATTTCCGTCGCGCCTGAGGCTGAAAGCACATCATGCAGATGCGGCTGGATTGCCTTCAGCATCGCCTGGTCGTTTTCTCGTGGTTCATTAATGATTCGTGGGACCGGAAGTCCGAGGTGATCTTTCTGCTCAGGATCCAGCATGACCCGATTCCGAATATCGGGCAGCTGTTCACCGACTGTCACGAGCCCAAGTCTATGTCCGACCAGGCGCTTCATTTGCCGTTTATGCTCGACTCCCCACCCACGCTCTCCGACGGCTACAGACTGGGGCCACTGATAGCCATTGTTGACTTCCGTCATCCAGCCCCGCGCAAAACTATTCCGCTTGTTCGTGGCATAGAAGTCCTGCAGCATTCCACCGGCCATCGGTCCTTTCCAGGGCTCCAGCCACTCCGAAAACACAGCCGACATGCCGAGATTCAGATGATCCATAAAATACTTACCCACAAGCCCGTTCGAGTTCGCCAGACCGCCGGGGAACCGTGTGGAGGTACTCATCATCAACAAGCGCGGCGTCTCTACCGCATTCCCCGCGATCACAAACGCCCGTGCGGTAATTTCATGCTCGTGGCCAGCGGCGTCAAGATACACCACGCTGCGGGCCTTTCGATCGTCTCCAACCGTGATTTCACGCGCCTGACAGTTCGTTCGAATCTCCACTCGCCCTGTCGCTTCGGCCTTCGGAACATAGGTCACGTCGATACTGGACTTGGCTTTGACCTTGCACCCAAGCCCGCACACCCCCGCTCGCATGCAGGCGGCTCGCCCACCCCAGCTTTGGGTCGGAATGGCCAGGGGAGATTGGACTAGATGCAATCCCAACTTGGCAGCCCCACGCTGCAATACCCGAGTGGGACAGCTGATCTTGTGGGCAGGAGTCGGAAACGGCCTGCTCCGCGGAGGGTCAAACGGATTGCCTTCCGCCCCACTAGGCCCCGAGACTCCGAGCTCATATTCGACCTTGGTGTAATAGGGCTCAAGGTCCTGATAGGTTAACGGCCAATCATCTCCCACTCCATCCTCGGTGCGAGTTCGAAAATCTGACTCGTGAAATCTTGGTGTGACCGCCCAATAGGCCAGTGTCGATCCACCGACCCCTTTCACTCGCCAATAGTAGAACTCTTGTCCTCCCCCGGAGGTATAGTGATCTCTTCGTGGATCCTCTGGCTGAAAGATGTTCCACTTGATGGCAAAATCTCGCTGGTCCGTCCGATAGTCCGTAGTCGGGTTGTAGCGCTTCCCTACCTCCAACACTACAACGGAGAGGCCGGCTTCGCCCAATTCCTTGGCGGCCACCCCTCCTCCGGCTCCACAGCCGATAATCACCACATCGACCTGCTCTTTTTTCGGCTGCAAATTGGCCATCGCGCCTATCCTCGCATCAAACCGTTGGAATCGCACATTTGTCGACCGAGCTGAAATACCCGAGCGGGAAGGGAGGCCCCTCGTACCCTAGCCATACCCACGCGACTTGGCTGCTATAAAACTTCTCTTTGGAGTCTTGAACAACATACCGGCAAAATTCCGTCGCGGCGGCACTGACTCCCTGCCATTTGAAATAGTAGAGAACGCGCAACTTGCGACTGACTTTTTCCTGGATTGAACCCGGCTCTTGATCGAGTACCAGCCTTGCTTGGTCCACCATACTGAACAATTCAACCTGCTCCTTCATCCCAAGCCTGGCAAAGGCCTGCCCGTGGTGATACATCGCCAGTCCGTCGAATGCCTCCAACCCTGTACGGTACAGATTCTGACGGCGCGGTGTATCCGCCACGAACCGCTCAAGCAGACCGGCCAGGTCCGCTTCAGTCGCTCCCGGTCCATTGCCGTCCGAAGGGATGATCACTGAGGCCAGCGCCTTCATCGTTGCAAGTTCAACCGGCGTAAACCACCGAGAGCCCGGTTCAACAGCTCCGACCTTCCCTGTTGGAGGCCCCGGGAGATCCGCAGACTGGGCGGACGTTCGCTGAAACAGGTTCAACCCAAGGCCAAATCCTGTCACCGCGATCACTCCAGCAGCCCAATAACCAGCCTTCTTCATGAAGACTCGCCGATTTATTTTCTTCATTCCCGTCACGCCCCCATCCGCTTCGAGGAACAGGCTCCGGCTTCATAAAACTTTCGGTCGTACACCGCGGTCCGCAAGTGCTCCGGTGTTCCAATATCAAGATACGAGCATTCCGGGAATTGAACGCCTTCCATGCGTAGCCCGCCTTGGAATGCCGCCTGCAGCACATGCCCCACAGACAATTCTGATTGCCCATCCAGCCCTTCCTCAGGCATACCTTCGCGTTGTTGGCCCTCCAAATACTCATGGAGAAACCGGGTAAAGACCGGACTCCACACCGCAATGATCCATCCAAAACCAAGACTCGACACAGAAGGCTTGATGACAATAGACCTGACCTCACACTGGTCATCGATCTCTACCATGTCCATCGTCCAAGGCTGTGCTACAGAGACAAGACCTAACACCACATCGGCCCCGCTAGACGCTTGACGCTGGAGCAATTGAATGTATGCATCCTCCGCGTCAAACAAGATATCCGGGAATCCAAACGCTACGATCGAATCGCCGACAAACGGGGAGGCCTGGTCAAGGGTATAGGGCGTTCCAAAAGGCAACCGCATCATCAAATAACCCAGATTCATATCGACTGAGGCCCCGTCACCAAAATACTTGGGAATATCCCACTTACCTTCGCGCAAGATGAAATAGGCTTTCTTGACACCAGCCTTCCGCATTTTCTCCAGCAAGTACTGCGACACCGCTTTGGGTCGCACGTTGTCAATTCCTTCCACTTTCCCAAATCCGATTGGGAAGATCTCCTTACTGCATGGCAACGGCTCAATACGGGAACCTCGGCCTCCAGCCGGTAAGATTCCCACAATGTCGACGCTCTTCTGCACCGTTCGGTCTACCCTTTGACTTTCAGTTCACACACCTAGCTCACTGAAGCCACTCCGCCCGTCTTGCCACCCTTCATCACGCTCTGCTGCTCGCGGTACCAATCAACGGTCTGTTGCAGCCCCTGATCGAGAGACGTGGTGGCTTTCCACCCGACCTTAGCTAAAGCGCCGGCCGTATCAGCGAGACGCACCTGCTCAAACGGACGGTCAGGCAACGCACCGAATAGCGGGTTGGCCTGGCCACCAATCATGGCTCCCAGACGTTCGACTACGCCTCGGACCGAGGTGAGGGCCCCGGACCCCAGGTCAATTGTCTCCCCATCAATCCCCGAAGCAAGAGCCGCCTGAAGAAACCCCTCAATAACATCATCGATGTACACCCAGTCAGCCTCCAGTCGGCCACTGGAAAGTTTTGGAGGATCCCCGTTCAACAGAGCCAATGCCACCGATGGGATCAGTTTCTTGGAATCCTGCCCAGGTCCATACGCCATGAATGGCCGCACACTGATACACGGTGTCCCATACAGACGATGAAACATGCGTCCATAGGCTCCTCCGGCCCATTTTGCCGCCGCATAGGGAGACCCCGGGATAAGTTCACCCTGAGCTGATTCAGGCTCTGTGAGCGACGCAACCAATACCATGCGACGGAGAGGCGCTTCCGTCGATACACTCAAAAGATTCACCGTGCTGGTGAGCAAACTATGGAACGTCGGGAGAACCAGATCCGCGCTAGGGCTGGCGCCCACCATGCCCGACAAGTGAAATATGATGTCCGGCTTGATTGAGGACACAAGATGCCGCGCGGTTCCTAGGTCTGCCAGGTCTCCTTCCCACCAGGTGGGACCTCCGGGCTCCGTGACTTTCTTCGAGCGCGAGGTGGCATGGACATGGCTGCCTGCGCGACAAAGCGCACGGCAAAGGCCACTTCCAATGAAGCCACTGGCCCCTGTGACCAACACCGTCAGTCCGACCCACTCTCGATGCTGGTTCATGCAACCGGCTCTCGTCTGGATCGGCTAAGTATTCGCGCGATGCTCATATACCAGTGCCCCTTCTCTTCCAGTCCCGTCGTCATAGAGCGCGATGAGCTCTTCCGGAAGCCGCGCGAGATCCGTTCCGCGTAAATAGTCTCTCATTGTGGTCCCCGTGCATTCTTCGTCCACTATTGGCGCGCCGCGCTTCTCCTTGACGTCATCCTCATGAACCACTCTGAAATCGATGCTAAACCTGGTTTTCCCTGATGTATTCGGCACGCTGGAATGCATCTGCGCGCCAGAGAAAAAAACGATTCCGCCGGCTGGCACAATAAGACGAATCTGAGGATCAAGCTCCATCGATTCGGTCGGCTTTGGGAGGGGCCGGGGATCTTCTTTTAGAAACTGTGCAACATGCGCTCCGCGATTCTGCTGATTCCACAGATAGTAGTTGTATCCCTTTGAGCTATTCTTGACAGGACGATTCCAATAATGCGGATGGAACGCCATCGCATTGTCCGCCTGAATGTCATAAATCGGAATCCACCAATTGATCTGACAGGGAGGCGCGGAATACCACGTGTCCCGATGCGGGTGCCAGGCATAGGCAATGCCCGTGGTGAGATAGTTATCGCTGGTGGAGCTGCGCATTTTGGGAACATCGAAATACGTTTTCCCAAGATCGCATCCCATCTCCACGAACATCTCCTGAATAAGCCGCTTGGATTCAGGATGATGAATGAAGCCCGGCTTCAGCTTCATCAAAATATCAGCATAGCGCTCGACGGACAGTTTGTACTGCGCCGTCTCGGGATCGAGAGGCGCAAAAGCTTCCTCAACCAATTTTCTGGCAAATGCAATGAACGCAAGCGTGCTCTTTCTTGGCGAATACACGAACAATTGCCCATCGAAGAGCAATTGCCTTCGTTGCTCGTCAGACACCGGAGAATCATAATAGACAGTGTTATTCATGATGCCCTCTCCACTATGTGTTGTCCGGCCTCCGAACCTCTTGCAATAAGCCCACTCCGACTAACGCTTCGACGGCTTCTTGTATCCGGGGAAATGAGAATTCTGCTCGTTCCGCAATATCCAATACAGCATGGTGCCCATCCGACAGATTGAGCGTCCAGAGCAGCGCCATTTCCATCGACTTTTCTCCGGCCTGACCACCGACCCCTCGATACAGACCTCGCTTGCCCAGCTGAGGCTCGCAGTGCGGGTTTTGATTGAGGTAGGTCTTGTTGGACTCCAGCATCTCCAGTGCTTCCTGGCAGCACCGCAATGATTCGGCCAGAGCCTGTGGCTTCACAAAATCTAAATTGTCCGCCGACGTATGGTACTCAGGATATTGGCTGTGCGGCGTCCGGCTGAAACAGCCGACGGCAAGATTGAATCCTGGGGAACAATACTGCCTCTCGTCATAGCCGTAGGGAGTAAAATCGCAGATCGAATAGGGTGTCCCGCTATGCTTCAGCAGATGGGCCATGGCCCGGTCGATCTCGGCATCGCCACGGCGACTCTTCTTATATGTGATCGGGCCGGCATCGCCGACTCCCGTCAATACCAAGCCGTGCTTGATGCGCGATGCCTCCTTCTGATGTTCACTCAACCAGGTGATGGACCCGATCGTTCCCGGGATAAAAAGAAAGCGATAGGAGTAGCGGCGCGGTCGCGTCTGAAGCCATTCAGCCAAGAACGTAGCCACGGCAATACCCGACAAGTTGTCGTTACCCAGTGAGGGATGGCAGGTATGAGTTGAAATCAGCACTTCGTCCCGGGACTCTCCCGGAAGAAAGCATTCTCCGTAGGTCAGGTTTCCCTCGGTCATGGATGCGTCGATACACACGTCGTATTCGCGTTCAGTCAGCGCGAGCAACTGGTTATGGCTCACACAGAAACCCCAACTCTCCTTGTAGTAGGAGGTGCGATAGGGAATCCAATCCGGACGATCCGGAAGGCTGTGCAGATGCTCTTTGAGTTCGGCGAGCGCCATCCGTTGCTTTACCGGCTGGCTATAGTTGACGACGTGCAAGTTCGAATTCTGAAAGTCGACCACTCGCTCTCCGCGCACATTCTTAATGTAGGCGTCCCGGATGTTCCATTCCAAAGGGACTTTCCAGTCATACACCTGCGTGCCGCTCGGGACCTCATGAACAGTGAGAGCAATCCGTTTCGCAATCTGCTTCAACGTCTCCCGCACACCGTTTCCCGTGATACTCCGACAGATCGGAAACAGCTCGCTCGCCCATCGGTGCATCTCGCTCCCGACCGGCATTAGGTCTGCTCCGCTTTTGCCCCCTTGAGGATTCACGACAATCCCTTTTCCGGAATGAAATCAGGGTACTGCTGGTCCCGTTCGGCAATGATCCGAGTAGCCGGAGGCCATGCAATCCCGAATTGCGGATCATTCCACCGAACGCCTCCCGCGCTCAGCGCGTCATACCGGTGGGACATTTGATAAAACACTTCTGTGCTATCTTCCAATGTTTGGAAACCATGCGCCATGCCTTCTGGGATATAGAGCATCTGCCGATTCGCACTTGAGAGTACGACACTGACATGTCTCGTATAGGTAGGGGAGCTTGGGCGAAGATCGACGATCACGTCAAATATTGCCCCCGCCGTGCAACGAACCAGCTTCACCTCAGCCTGCGGGGCCTTCTGAAAGTGCATCCCTCGGAGCGTACCTCTTTTGTGGTTGTATGAGATATTGCACTGCACCAGTGCCGTACTGAGCCCGTGAGACGCAAATTCATCCCGGCACCAGGTCCGCGCAAAAAACCCACGGTCATCTTCTTTCCGTTCCGGCTCAATCACGTAGGCTCCCTTCAGCGCGGTCTCACGGAAGATCACGGGTAAACCTTGACCTCTGGAATCGGGACTACAAACTTCCCGCCCCAGTCACGGATGAACGCCATTTGCTCCATCACTTCTTCGCGAAGGTTCCACGGCAGAATGAGCAGATAGTCCGGACGAGTCTCGCGGACTTTCTCCGGTGAATGGATCGGGATATGAACTCCTGGGAGAAAATGTCCCTGCTTGTGCGGGCTCCGATCCACCGTATAGTCGATGAGATCCGTTCGAACGCCACAATAATTGAGTAACGTATTCCCCTTTGCCGGCGCTCCGTAGCCTACGACGCGCTTCCCTTCTTGCTTGGCGGCGATCAAGAAAGACAACAGCTTTCGTTTCGTCGCCTCGACCTGGGGACCAAAGGAAAGATAGTGATCGAGCCGGCCAAACCCGGCCTTCTCCTCCCGCGCTTTCAAGTCTTGCGCACGGGCTCCGATCGGCTTCGACGAATCTTGTGCATGGCGCGCATAGATTCGAAGCGAGCCCCCGTGGGTCGAGAGTTCTTCCACGTCGAACAATGTCATCCCATGCCGGGCGAATACCTTTTCGACGGCGAGGAAGGAGAAGTAGGAGAAGTGCTCATGATAGATGGTGTCGAACTGGTTCTGCTCCATCAGCTGAACCAAATGGGGAAACTCCATCGTAATCAGCCCCGTAGGTTTCAAGAGCACTTTGAGTCCATTGACAAAGTCATTCAAGTCCGGAACATGCGCGAGCACGTTGTTTCCGATGATCAGATCCGCTCCCCACCCATCTGCAACAAGACCACGGGCCGTCTTTTCGCCAAAAAAGGCCACCGTGGTATTGACGCCCTTTTGCTTCGCCACTTCAGCCACATTGGCCGCCGGTTCCACTCCCAGAACAGGCACTCCACGAGCTACGAAGTTTTGAAGCAGGTACCCGTCATTGCTGGCGATCTCGACCACTTTCGAGTCCCGGCCTAACTGAAAGCGATCCGCAATCATGTCGACATAACGCTTGGCATGAGCCAGCCAGGAATCAGAAAATGAGGAGAAATAGGCGTAGTCAGAAAAGATATCGTGCGGCGATGAAAACTGCTCTAGCTGCACCAGCAAGCATGCGGAGCACACGTACACATGCAGCGGGTAAAACGGCTCCATGCGGCTGCGCTGTTCCGGTTTGATATAGGAGTTGGCCAATGGAGACATGCCAAGATCCACAAAGGTGTGCGCCAACGTTGTTCCGCATGACCGACACTGTGATTGCCCCATCAGATGCCTCCCTTTTCCGCACTCCTTCGACCTAAGCCACACACCGCGACCCCGTTACGCACGGCGCAACGCCGATTCATCAATTCACCGATTGATCCACACGAGAGCGTCTGAGAGATGACCGTTCTCGCGCAACCGCTTCAATGTCACGAGCCTCATGAATTCGCCCGTGCGAAAGTTGTGATCCTGGAACCGCATGGCCATCAAGCCATCCCGAAGATCGACCACAGCGCCCTGAAGGTCCACGGCAGGGAGAAACCCTTGCGCCAACTTGGTAAACTTGTCGAAGTTGACTCGGTAAGAGCGCTTATCCGGCTGCGCATCCTTGTTGATCGACACTTCCACGCCCGGGACGAGTTTGGCCACTGCAGCGGCAAGATCCTTCACTTGATAGTTCCACGCGTCACTCCCCACGTTCACAGTCAAACACGCTCCCCCGTCGCGGTGGTCCCGCTGGACGGCCCAATCGATCGCCCGCGCCATGTCTTTGACATGAATCAGGGGACGCCATGGAGTACCGTCACTCAAAATATTGATTCGCTTGGAGGCCAGGGCCCCGGCCACAAAATCATTCAGCACCAGATCCAACCGAAGACGATCACTCATCCCACAAGCCGTCGCGAAGCGAAGACATGTGGCGGTAAATGTGTCCGATGCAAGCGAGGCAAGATCCTTTTCCGTAGATACTTTTGACTTGGCATAAGCCGTGAGCGGATTGACCGCGTCCTCTTCTCGCCGAGGACCGCCCTCGGCAAATCCGTAGACGCTGCAACTCGATGCAAAGACAAACTTTTTTACACCAGCCTGCTTTGCCTTTTTGGCAAGATCGACACTTGCTCGATAATTAATATCGAGTGTAATGTCCTCAAACAATGCACCCATAGGGTCGTTGGAAATCGCACAAAGGTGCACCACTGCATCCACTCCCCGGAGCACCTCAGGGGATACGGATCTGATATCGCCGAAATACTGAAAATCGGCACGGCTTTCTGGAAACCGCTCGGCACCTGTCAGGCAGTGCGCAAAGTACCCTGCGTCATACCCGACGATTTCAGCACCTGGATACGATTCCTTCAGGCGACGCAACACCAGAGGCCCCACATACCCCATGTTTCCCGTGATAAGGATCTTCATGATTTTCCCCTCAGTTCAAGGCTTCGTGGATTCGTTCTCATGTGTCCCCCAACAGTTTGATCAAGGCAATGCCGAAGCCCCCGGTCAAACCCGCCTCCTCGCGCCTGCGAAGGGGCCGGGAAACACCCCACGCCCACTACCATATTTTCCAAGGCGCTTTACCGGATTGCCAGAGCTCCTCGAGTTGGTTCTTTTCACGAAGGGTGTCCATGCAGGACCAGAACCGGTCATGGCGATAGGCCATCAACTGTCCCTCTTGGGTAATTCGCTCGATCGGTCCTCGCTCCCATACGGTGTCATCCCCTGAGATATAGTCGATCACGCGCCTGTTCAAGACATAGAACCCGCCATTGACCCATCCTTCCCCAGCGCTCGGCTTTTCCATGAACTCGCTAATCCGGTCGCTCGTCTGGCTCTCAAAGCCTAGCCGCCCAAATCGCGCTGGCGTACGAACGGAGGTCAGCGTGGCCAACTTGCCGTGGGCTTCGTGAAACTTGATCAAGCTTTGAATATCTATATCGCCCACACCATCCCCGTATGTGAACAAGAAGGTCTCATCGCTTCCTAACCACTGCTTGACCCGACTTAGCCGACCGCCGGTTTGGGTATGTAGCCCTGTATCCACCAAATGCACTTTCCAGTCTTCGTGCTTTTTTCCGTCATGAATCGTCGTAGCACCGGTTTTCAGATCGACAGAGATGTCGTTGTTGTGTGCGTAGAAGTTCAGAAAATACTCTTTGATCATTTCACCTTTGTATCCCAAGGTGATGATGAACTCTTTGATCCCATGGGTTGCATACAACTTCATGATGTGCCAGAGAATCGGCTTCCCGCCAACCTCGACCATGGGCTTGGGACGCAGTACCGTCTCTTCACTTAAGCGTGTTCCAAGTCCCCCAGCTAAGATTACTGCTTTCATATGCGATCTCTCCTCGTTACGCGCACTTCCTCTTGCACGCTATGCTCACAAATCCTCTTCTTACTTGTTTCCCTGCTGAGCTAGAGCCCTTTAACGGTTCAGGCCTAATAGGGAATTGAGATTTGCCTACTCCTGTTGGGCCACACAAAAGAGTTCTGACTGCATTTCCAACCTACTCATTCATGAGCGCCTAACCGATATTGGAAGGCTCTGAGGCCGCGGAGCCCACGAGTTGCGTCCGCCACGTCAGGAGCGGCCTCACCGCCCCAGGCATTGTTCCCACATAGTCTCCCCGGGAAGAGTCGCCGTCATGATTATCGACGATCTGAAACGCGATGGCTTCAGAAGCCGCAAACTGCACCAGATCTGGCGCAAGTGTTAGACAATGGCACCCGACGAATACCGTCCCCTCGGTGAGCAGATTGCCGGGAATCTCAACTCGACTTAAATAATGCCCTGCCGGACGAGCCCGTCTCCTCCACTCTGGGTCAAGGTCCTGCGTAATAAATATCAACGTCCCTTCCTCATCGACCAGATGGAAATGCGGAGCCAACACGTATCCCGGCGTGAGCACTTCGTACTCCATCTCAATGGTAAACGGGCGACGAATATCCAATACCTCCGCCACCCTGCCATCTTCAGCCTTCACGCGAGCAGCCCGCAGGCGAGCCACTTCCCCGCCGGGGGCATTTGAGGGATCAGCCCATTCGCGAGCAGGAGCAGCGCCGAACCCGGCATTCAGGTACGTCTTCACGACTTCATGTGCCGGTCCGTCGTGGAGAACTCTCCCTTTATCAAGCATGATCACGCGATCACATAGGCGCATCACCGCCTGCATATTGTGCGAAACAAACAACACCGTCCGACCGTGCGCGCCAATGTCCTTCATCTTATCAAGACACTTCTTTTGAAATTGCGAGTCTCCGACCGCCAGCACTTCGTCGACAATTAAAATCTCAGGCTCAAGGTGGGCCCCCACCGCAAACGCCAGCCTGACATACATGCCACTCGAGTAGCGTTTCACCGGCGTATCGATAAACTTGGCAATCCCGGCAAACTCGACAATCTCCTCAAACTTCTCATCAATTTCTGATTTCTTCATCCCCAGGATGATCCCGCTGAGATAAATATTCTCCCGCCCCGTCAACTCCGGGTGAAAGCCGGTTCCAACTTCGAGCAAGGTTCCAACACGTCCAAAGATCTCGGCTCTGCCGCTCGTCGGCTCAGTAATACGAGAGAGGACCTTGAGCAACGTGCTTTTCCCGGCACCATTTCGGCCGATTATGCCAACGACCTCTCCTGCATGGATTTCAAACGAGACGTCCTTGACTGGCCATAGTTCTTCTTTCACTAGCCGCTGGGAACTCAATGATGATCGGAACGTGAAGAGTTTCTTGGCCCCTTCATTGACACACTCCGCCAAAGACGAATCAGGTGCGTCCTTCGTCACGGATATCATGTACATTTTCGAGAGATGTTCGGCACGAATAGTTACATTGCTCATATCACGCTACCATTGGCCTTCCCTAACAGACGTCTCCCCTTACAGCTCTTCAGTCGTTCAAGACAAATACGAGGCGATGCGCGCTGATCAGATCACATCTGCAAACTTCCGTTCCATCCGATTGAAATATGACATACCCAGGAGAAGGAGGGCACTGACCAACGCAACCGTAATGCCCATAGTCTCCAGGCTCGGAGGCGGGGTCTTCAATAATGCCCACCGAAAGCCTTCGATCACTCCAGCCATTGGATTAAGACTATTAAGCCATTTCCATTGGTCTGGGACTAGACTCGCCGGATAGACTACCGGCGTTGCAAACATCCATAGCTGTGTCACCAATGGCATTGCAGCCGCAATATCGCGAAATCGAACGAATAATGCCGCTAACCACAAACTTACCGCCAACGATGTGACCATCGTCAACAGCAGGAAAACTGGAACGAACAGGACTTCCCACGAGGGCATGACTCCATAAAACGCCATCATCACAAGAAGAAGAAGAAATGAGATCGCGAAATCAATCAATCCCACAAGCATGGCTGAGATTGGGACAACAATTCTGGGAAAGTATACTTTGCTGATGAGATTCGATTCCGCGACCATGCTGAAGCTGCTCTTATCGAGACTGCGGGCAAAATACCCCCAAGGCAGAAGTCCAACATAGACAAAAAGTGGATACGGCACCCCGTCCGACGGAAGCTTGGCGAAATTACTGAAGACCAGTGTAAACAATAGCATCATGGCAACCGGCTGAATGATTGCCCAGGCAAATCCGATCGCGGTCTGTGCATATCGCGTCTTCAGATCTCTCCAGGCGAGAAACAGGAGCAATTCTCGGTATTCCCATATTCCACTGAGATTCAGATAGAATCGCCTCTTACTGGGTTCAATTACTGTCCGGCGTCGGAGAGGAACTCCTCCAACCACGCTCATCTGTGAACTACTTTCTGACATTCTTATCCACCCGCTGCCTTCCCTCAAACCCCCTCTGGGATAAACGCCACATACCGCTAGATCCAAACAGGTTGCTTTATACCTTCACTTAGTGCCTCTTACTTGAAATCATTAACGTTCGGACTCAATCTTCGCTACTGCTTGAACCATTAAAGATACGGAATATCACAATAGAAATGATGGCGATTGACTATCCATGGCTTCACTCACGTCTCATACTTGATTGGGTTACCGCCCCCTCTGCAGAATCTACCTCATGATCTTGACATCTCTCTGGAGGGCGGGCCTGAAAGGATGTCTTCCTCAGATAGAAATCTCTTCGCTGATCGTTTTGCTCGAAAGAAAGGGCGGAGAAATTGGGCTTCTATTTCGCCTTTGCCTGACTTACGGTAAGAGGTCTGCATGGTGCGGTCAGTGTATCGAAAAACATTCGATGCTCCGACTAATTTCGAGAAACCCGCAACTAGCTACGACACTCCAGAGCCTGAGAGGCCCTCTTTTCATGCTCGAGCAACCAGAGCGGTCGCATGACTTGAGCAATCGAGCCAAATTGAAAATCTTCAAGAAGTGCGCCCAAACGCTCTTCCGTCTTATGTAGATTGAGATAGTGTCTGAACTGTGACAGCCATGACCCATCCATGCGAGGCTGCTCGGGATCAAACTCCCAGGGGTGAAGGTACATCACAAGTTTAGCCCCTTGACGCTCAAGGCGCCGCAGGAAGCTCCTGGATGCTGCATAGGGGAACAGGCGAAAATATCCGCCACCAGCTACGGGAATTTGGAGGCCTAGCATCTCGAGCGTAGAAGGAGGCACTTCCCATATTTTTCCAGCTGAAGTGGCGATTTCAAAGCCGCAGGCAGGTCGTCTCTCTGCCTCTGTCCGACGAAACCGATCGTAGATACTGGAATCGTAGGTATAACCTTCCTCGACTAATATCGAGAGCGCCCAGGCCGTCTCAGACGTGATAGAAAAACTCGGAGCCCGATAGCCGACCACTGAACTTCCCGTTAGGTTCTCCAAGATCTGCTTAGCAACTCTCACATCCTGGCGAAACCGTTCAGGTGACTGAGTAGTCACTAATTCGTGTCCATATCCATGAGAAGCCACCTCATGCCCCTGAGCCGCCAGCGACTTGACCAGGTCTGGATGCCGTTCCGCAACCCATCCCAGGATAAAAAAGGTGGCCTTCATTCCATGCGTCGCGAGGAGGTCCGCCAGCAATCGCGTATTTCTCTCGACCCGGCTTTCGTACTGGCCCCATTGCCGTCGTCTCTCGTCCGACCAGAATGCCGAAACCTGAAAATGCTCCTCGACGTCAAAGGAAAGACAATGAATAGGCCTCTCCGCTGCCACGCTCATCGCGCACCTTCTCCTCGCAGAATGACTCGTATGGTTTCAATCAGAATGCGAAGATCCAGCCGCAGAGAGAGGTACTTGACGTAGTAGAGATCATACTGCAGCTTTACATGGGAATCTTCCGCCGAGGCTCCGTACCGAAACTGAGTTTGAGCCCATCCGGTAATTCCCGGTCGAACGACATGCCGGAGGTCATAAAAAGGGATGACCGATCTCAATTCCTGAACAAAGACCGGTCGCTCAGGACGTGGCCCCACCAAACTCATCTCACCATGAATGACATTGATGAGCTGCGGCAATTCATCAAGTCTCCACTTTCGCAAATACCACCCCACACGTGAGATTCTGGGATCCCGCTCAGATGTCCATCTGGCGCCCCCTTTTTCTGCATCCGTAAACATGGAGCGGAATTTCCAGATCATATAGGGCTGCGCGCGAAGGCCCACCCGAACCTGCCGATAGAAGATCGGCCCAGGAGAATCCAGCTTGATAAGTATCCCGATCACAGCCAAGAGGGGAAGGATAACCACCAAACCTACTAATGCAATCAACAGATCGATTGAGCGCTTCATCGTTCTGACAACGATGCCTCGCTTAAACTCTCTGGAGAAAATAATTGCGCTGGGCTTCAAATCATCGATTGAAAGCCGGCCGGACTCTTCCTCATAGAGATGATTGCCGTCCCAAATGTCGACTCCCATCCCCTTCAAGTCCAGCAATACTTGGACGGGAAGTACGGCTCGGCGATCCTCCAAGCACACTGCGATCGTATCTACGCGATCGCGTTCAACCACCGAAAGGAGTTGGTCTATCGTCCCTAGAACCTTCACACCGGATAACTCTGTACCGACTTGTGTGTTTTCCTTGGCAAGGAAGCCAATGACATCAGTAAACACTCTGCTCCTCGATACCAGCACGGAGCACAGATTGTTCGCCAGCGACCCAACCCCTAATATCAGGATTCGCCGACGCGCCCCCGGCACCCTAAAGATCGCCTTCGGGGCATGATCGACAGGCAAGATCACCAGTTTCTCCGTGCGTGATCTATCTGAGTTGGGTACGGTGAGGTTCATAGACCTTATTGCCATAGCTATAATATGAATACGGCGAATCCTGCTCTTCCACTCCGTTTAGTATCACCCCCATCGGCCGCTCTTGCCCCACCATTTTCATGGCACTCATGACGGCATCGCGAGGAGTGCTGCGGGCGCGAATCACATGCGCCACAACGTCTGCCATTCTCACAATTAAAAGGGACTCGGCAACGGGCAACAAGGGTGGCGCATCGAGTACAATGCATTCAAATTTCTCGCGCAAATTGCTGATGAGTTTGGACAGCCGGTCCACGTGAGTTAAGGCCGCGATTCCAGACTGGATAATGCCAGCGGGAAGGATCCAGACCCCTAGCTGTTCATGATACTCAAGACACTCCTCAAACTGCTTTTCTCCGAGTAGTACTTCACTCAATCCCACGCCCAGTTCCATCCCGGCATAGGCATGCACCATTGGGCGTTTCAAGTCACAGTCCACCAACACCGTCTTCTTATTGAGATCTCTGGCAAAAACATGGGCGAGATTGAGGGCGGTGGACGTCTTTCCTTCTCCCATCAGCGCACTCGCCATCACGATCACGGTGCTTTCCTGCTGACCTGCCATCAATCCAATTCGCGTTGCCGCGACTCGATACTGCTCTGCTACCGCGGACCTTGGGTACCACATCGCGACGAGTTCCGGCCCTACCGAAACCTGCCCACGCTCAGCCAGGGGGCCTCCGTTCGCGACGAGCAGTCCTTCTTTCCGCCTACCTGGAAGGGCCAGCAACCGGTCCTTACGGCGACCTGTATCTGCCGTCAGTTTCGCTCCCCCCGGCCAAGCCGACTCAAAATGAGAGATTACCGCAAAGACCGGCAACCCCAGTGTGACTTCGACCTCTTCCGCCGACACGAATCCTCGGCGAAGCATTTCAACGCCGATCGCGCTGCCAAATCCAAGCGCACAGCCTGCAGCCAGACCTCCCAGCATAACCATCATCAAGTTCGGCTTCTCCGGCCATGTGGGCAGACTGGCAGGTTCCACAATGCGCATCTGCGTGCCTTGCCGCTTCGTCTCGAGATCTCCGGCCATGCCAACCGTCAATTTCTTTTCCAGAAGCGACTGATAATTTTTCTGGAGATTGTCGTAGTCCCGTTGGATGGACATGAGTTCTTGCTGATGGACCGTGGTGCCTTCGATTCGCGACTCGTACTTTTTTATATCCGAGGTGATACGAACCTGTCTGAGACGGAGCAATTCCTGCTCGCGCAATAAGTCGTCCCGCTGCTTGAGCAATTCGGCCTTATATGGATCGACAGGTTTGCGCTTCGGCCTCCTAGGCCCATCAATCTCGGCCGCTTCGGGCTCGATATACAGCGCGATATACTCTTCGGTGGTCATGGCTTGAATCTGGCTCAACTCGTTCTTCACCCGAGCTACGTCCGGATAGGTTTCTTTGTACATTGATCGATACCCGGCCAGAGTCCGCTCCAACTCTCTGATCTTGACCAGTCGAGGGTCCTTTTCAGCCCGCTTAGGACTGACGTCACTGGAAGGATCCTCATATTCTCTGATGGCCTTGTCCACAGACTCGAGACGAAGATTCAAGGTCTTATCCATCTCTTGCTGCGCCGTCATCTCATTCTCAAGCCGATCGATCGCACGCATATTTGAGTCCATTTGCTCAGGCAACTGCCCAAGATGGGACTGTTTGAACTGAGCGATGGCCCGCTCCTTAATCTCCAACTGCCCTTTTAAAACATCCAATTCGTGCTGCAAAAACTCGGTCGAACTTTGAGCAATCGCCGTCCTCGACTTTGTATTTTCCTGAATGAAAAGGTCGGCGAATCTTGCCGTCACGGCTTTGGCAATCAACGGATCAGCATCTGAAAAAGAGACTTTTAGAAGACCGCTGCCTTGCGACTCAAGCTTCACAAGCTGTCTGAGGGCTGATGCAACACCGGTGTCCATGGCAGGCGTCGCATTTTCTTTGTAGTAGCCGTACAGATGAAACTCCTCAGCGACTTGCGTCAACAGATCCGGCCGATACAGAACTTCTTTAAGCGCATCAATGCGCGTTCCCATTGCAAGATCCGGCCGATTCGCGTCTCCACCCGATTCCGGGGCATCGACACCTTTTATGCCCCGCACCTTCTGTTCTTGGTAATAGAGCAGGGTATTGGACCGATAACTCTTGGGCAACCAATAACAGAGCAACGCTGCCAGTCCAATGCAGACCACAATCGGAATGACAATCATCCACTTATGATTTTTTATCGCCCTGAAATAGTCTTCAGGAGTACTCAGCCCTGTAAACAATCTCTTACTCCTTCTTTAATACGCCGGATCCAGAAGAACCACTTCCTGTCGCTGCGCCAGAGGGAACAGTTACGCCCTCTGTGGATTCCGAAGACTCAAGACTCCCCAATCCGCCCATTTGGAAGAACGATTGACTCGTGAACGCGTAGGAGAGCGACAACATGATCATCTTTTTCGAGAAGGCATACTCACTCTGGGTCTGCGCTGTTTGAGCAAACGAGCTTGAGAAATACAGCCAGTTATAGGTGAGATTAACCATTACCGGCCCCAGGAGATAGCTGGCCCCCGCCGTCGCTCCAAGCGTGTCAAAACTCGAAGCAGGCGTACTCGTGCTTCCATGCGAGAAATTCATTCCCGCCTGAGCCGTGAGTTTAGACGTAACTCCCGCACTCGCATTGACACCGACCACATGCGTCTTCATTGGCCCAGCATTTAAGGCGTAACTTGGGAAAATGCTGAAGCTATAACTCAGCGATGTCGTGAAAGCGCCTGGTGCAATGACGCCTCCTGAGGCCAGGCTACCGGCCACCCTCGGCAAATTATCAAACGGCCCCGGCGCCGCCCCCGCTGCCCGCAACCCTTCCGAAAACGAACTGTACGTCATTCTGACCGTCCCAGTCGGTGCGAAAGTTGACTTGATTGATTGACCTGGAACGGCTGATTCAATAGGAAGAGTAAATATCCCGCCTCCTCCGATCGAGCTACTTAGCTTTTGCGTCCAGAGCTTGCTCCAATTCGCCGTCCCTGAAATAGTGGTAAAGGAGCCCCCTCCTCCAGTGGCTCCTTCCTGAATATAATGCGACATCGTCGCAGTAGTCCCCAGTGTGTCAGTCGGCGACACCCTCGTCGTCAGTCCGGTCGTTGTTGTGTGTCCGTCTGTACCGAACAGCTGATTATTAACTCCACCTGATTGCCCCCCAAAAGTGAGCCTTGTATAGCCGTAGCTAGCTATAAACGACGTATTCCTCGAGAGATCATATCCTCCGTTAATCGCAAGGTTCATATTATGCATCGACACCCGATTGGTGATGAGTCCTGTATCGACTGGAGAGTTGATGCCGGTCGTACCGAACCCTGTTCCCAGTGCCCCGCCCGTCGTCGCCCCGAACCCGCTTAATGAGGGCGTAAACTGATAGGTTCCTCGAACGGACAAGGCCGAGATCCGCTGCGAAAAACTATTGGCCCAGCGCTTCAAATCCAGCTGCCCAGCCGTATTAATACCAGTGTAGTCGAGGCTGGGATTATTGATATACTTTGTGATATTAGCACCCACTGACAAGCTGCCATTTACGCGCGGGCCTGCGTGAGCAAGATTGATCTGCGGTATCACCATAGTCATAAAGTCTTCTGCTTTGAAACCGGGGCTCAGCAATGTTTTCGGAGTATAGAACACGTTTGAGTCATAGGTCTCTGAGACCGACAATGTTGGAATGATGATTGTTTGGGCCCACGCGGACGTTCCCGTAGACCACCAGGCAAGCAGCCCCATCAATAGAATGGCATTTACTATTCGGAAGCCGGCATCACGGTACAACAATGACGTCACCAGCCTTCAGAATGAAATT
>CAZXNN010000002.1:0-50290 GCA_964641915.1 uncultured Nitrospira sp.
ACAGAGCGTCACGGGAGAACCGCAAAGTTATCCCTCGATGTAGTTGAACGTCTTTTTGGCAAGAACCGGCTCACCATGAGGAGCACCATCACGATGATTGGACGTCTGGTTTTTGGACTACTCATTTGGAGTCTCGCAGGGGGCGGGGTGACGATACTCGACCAAACGATCGCGTCGACTCAGGCCGTTGCGAAGGACCGCATGCCCGCTCGGGACTTTGCGCAGAAGGCCGCCTGAGATGCATGGCTCAGACGACACCCTCGATGACTCATCGCTCACACTCGTTCCACGCCACAGCCCGAGCAGCCTCGCGCTGGGATTCCCCACTCCGTGATTGACCCCATGCCCATTTCTCGCCTATCCTGAGCCCCCCCGCCAGATCATCGCAGAGGTGGAATTTGGTCGATCTTCTCGGCAGCATGGAGGCTCAGTGTGAGCGCCACCCGGCGTTCGTACCGCATCACTTTTTCTCATGCCGCTCCTCCCTGTTCCTTGAACCTTTCGCCCAATCTATTCGACGGACTGCACAGAATGATCGGAGATACTGCTCCCGTAGTGCGACTGGGAGTCATCCCAGACAAGGAGGCCTATGCGACAACCGACTCATGGCAAGTTACGGTACTACGGAACCCTGCTCACACTGATAGGGGTAATCATCTCGGCGGCTCCCCTCGGGATCACGCGGGCGGAATCGCCAACCTCCATGATCGTGCTCGACCGGACTCTCCATTTCACCGGTTCGGACGGCCAAGATCTTCTCGTCGCTCCCGGAAGTTATCGTGTCGAGACCCAGGAGTCGCAGCTAAGGCTGACCCCGGCAGAGGGCAAAGACGCGCTCGTCGTCACCGCTCTCCCGGCTCAGCACGAAGAATCCGTCGAATCGCCCGTCGCGATGGTCGTGATCGAAGAAGGGAGCGACGATCAGGCCCACATCGTCCTGTTGCTCCCTGGGACCACGGCCCTGGAAGCCTTGGGCACAATCAGCGGCGTCAGCACCAGAGCCGCGGGCTTCTCTCCGCTCAATCAAGCACAGATTCGGAAGGCTTTCACGCAGCCGCGCCAGTCAGCCGAATCGCCCAATCGGCTTCAACCCATCAAGGTGGCGCCACTACCCCCGACCACCCTGAAACCCATAGCGCCTACCCCTGGATCGCAACTACGCTCCGGCCCGGGCAAATGGGTCACATGGAACTATCTGTACATGCGTCATCCTCACCTGGTTGCGCAAGCCCTGGCTGAGGTGCAGGCTGGCACCAGGCCCCTTTCTTCCCTGGCTGGGTTAGCTTCCCCTATAGAACTCGCCGAAATGTTAAAGACCAACTGGGGCGCTGTGACCGGACAGATTCGCACCACCCGTTCAGCCGCACTCGCGCAATCCAGAGTCACGACACGTGGCCTCGAGACATACAAACATACGGTTCCGAAGATCGCCTCGCCGCCTGCCGCCCCGCTCAAGCCGGCACAAGGCTATCAAGCCTATGAGCCACGCCCTGTGCATTTGGGACTTGTGCCGATCGGCAACGCCTACTCAGGTGAATCGCGGAAAAGCACGGTGGTTCTCACCGCACCAGCGGATGGCTCCATGCGGGTGTCCCTGAATCTCGACGCGACCAGACACCGTTTTCGAATCATACGCGCAGGAGCCTACACCGGAGAATGGTCGCAAGGCTCACCGGTGCTGGCCGGGGAGGTTCGAGGCGGCGCGTTCGCGGATGAGCGACCGCTGGGGGCCGGGGACCCCACTCTGATTTCAATGGCCGGGTTGGTCGAACTGCCGGTGAGAGAGGGGCAGCATGTGAACATCGACGTCGCCTTTGAACCTGACCCCGGCCATGGCCCACCGGTGGGAAACTATGAAGCCCTCTTAGAAATCGACGGGGTCAGTCTCAGCGGCAAGCGATGGAAGCGAACCGCGATGCTCCAAGCGTCTAGTCAAGGGATAAACTTTAAGCTGCTGGCCTACGCTGAAGTCGGCCATGCCGACACGCTCACTGAGCAAGTTGTCGAGATGCCGATTCTCATCACCAACCCCGAAAACCGAGAACAATCCGTTACAATGACAGCTGCACAGTTGCCAGCCGGGGTCACCATGGATCCGCAAACTCTTGCGGTTCCACCCCGCGGGTCTCAGCGCCAACTCGCGCGCTTCCGGGTCAGCAAGGCCGCGCACGACGGGCCCGCCCAGCCCATCGTTGTCAACGTGACGGCCTATGGAGTAACTCGTCTCGTCAATTTAAGCCTCACAATCTACCATCCCACTGTGTTTTGGTGTTTCGGATCATGCGATGGCCACAACTATGTAGACATTCCCGGCATCGACAATGTAATCAATGGAAGCAACGATCAGCGGATTGTGGAAGCGAGTGTCTGGATCAGAGACGACGGCAACTACGGATGGGATGTGACCATGGCCAACTACAACATCGTCGACATTGGTGGAAGCACCTACCTTGCTACGGTATCGTTCCCCGAAGGACCTGTGAGCAACCAACTCTCGAAGAATGTGGGCCCTGGGATCGAGACTTTTCAATTTGCCAGAGGACACAGTTGGATTCGAGACAATTATCTCCTCGCGGCCGAACGAGGGCCGGTGATCAACTTTTGCTGTCACGATAAGTGAGGACCACGACAGGGTCTCCAACGCATGACTGAACGGGGAGACGCTTTGCAAACCGCTAGAATGGAAGGATTCATGGAATCTAGGACAGGCCGACCACACGTCATCTTCCTCACATTCTTGTTGTATCAGGGCATTGCCTCCGTCGCCCTTGCCGCTACGCCCGACCTCCCCCCCTGCAGTCTCGTCACGAAGACCGACGTCGAGCAGGTGATCGGCAAGTTGGCGGGTGAGCCGAAACTGGAACGCGAAGGAGGCGCGGCCTGGTGCACCTACGAATTTGCCAACGGCCAGGACTCAATGGAAGTCTGGGTGTTCCCTGCCGAGGGCCTGGAGCGTGGACGAAAGCAGGCCAAGAAACCCATCACCATGAAAGGACTCGGAGACGACGCCTTCATGGATCGCGGCAATCATGGAATCGATTCGTTGGACTTGTTCATCAAAAAAGGCGACGTCACCGTCGAACTCTCCATCAGAGAATCGCCCAAGGACGAAGAAAAGCTCACGACACTTGCAAAGAAGGCCCTGGAACGATTCTGATCCGCCTTGTACCGGTTACTTGTACTCGCATGCCCCATTCCGTGATTGACCTGCCACCCTGTTCTCTCCTATCCTGCCTCCTCGCATCTTCCTAGGTACTTGTTGAGCGGGCCACACCGATTGGGGGACGCCGGACATGGGAGTCAGATTATCCGGCGATTCCACGGTTTCCAGTCTCGTACTATCGCGACGTCCCGTGAACCTTTCCAGCCATCCTTTCGACGTACTCCCGAAAACACATCGGGCCGAAGGCGCAATCGCGGAACCTCGGCCTACCAGGCCACAGCAGAATAGATTCAGACAGCCATGAACTTCCAGGAGGATTCGATGCACACAACGATGAAACGCCTGCTCCTCGCTCGCACGGCGATGGCTACGGTCTTCTTATTCACGGCGGCCGGACTCGGTGACACGCCGGCCCTCTGGGCCGAGGAACCGGTGTCCGAGCCGACCCCGACCGTCGAGCCGGCGCCTGCCGACGATCAGGGCATTCAAGATCGCGGTCTGTCAACGCGCAAGCCGAGCTTTCAAAACCGCTCACAGGGCATCCTGCCAGGCCCCTCGCCGACGCCGGCCAATCCAGCCGTGACCGGCACCCCGACCTACAATCTTGCCGAGGTCTTGAAGCGGCCGGATACCGATGTGCTGACGGGCCTCGATGGCAAGCCAATCACGGTCGGCGAGGTCAAGCGGCGAGCGACCGCTGCGCTGGCTCCGCCGCGTGACAAAGCCATGCGCCAGACCGCTGCCGGGCCACAGCGAATTGTCGCCCGGCCTCCCCGGCCGGCCACCGTCAATGGCCAGACTATTCCACCGGACGCGGCATTTAGTACCGTCGATCCACGCCTGGTCGCGCAACTCCAAGCCCTGCCCGACGAGGTGCTCATCCGCCAAATGCATGAGGAGGTCACCACCAGAGGCCTCGCAGGAGGGCCTTCGCTCTCGACCAAGCCTGGGGCACCACTAAATAACCAAGACCTGACTCGGCCACCCCTCGCCAGCAAAGATCCTCAACTGAATAAAGACGTCCCCTGCGGCCGCTTCGTCGCCAGGCTGCCCGAGCAACGCCGCCGCTACTTTCTCAGCGCCGTGAACGGACATGGCGGCAACTTCGGCATCAACCTGGAAGAGCGGAAGAATGTGTTGCTCCTGTCCGGCTGCTTTGGTCCCACCCCTCCTCTCGTGGGTCCGGCAGCCGTACAAATCTATATGCCCCCTCTCGGTTCTCAACACTATCTGCCGGCCCAGATCAAAGCTTGGACGGAAAAACTCATCGTCGCAGAACTCCCGCTCAACACGACCGGAATCGATGATGGCGAGATCGCAGTCCGCGTCGTAGTCGCTGACGGATCATCCACGAATAGCCGCTACGGGCTGTTCAGAGCCCACCGGCAAACCACATTGCTCCCGGCCGATCGGATTCAATTCATTCAGGGGCCGTGCATGAAAAGATTCCTAGTACGCCGCGATCGCCCAGGACCGGGCTGGATCACAGTGGGGGAATTTGACGGATATGACCAACCTACCTGGACCTTGTACCTTGGCGAATTCTTTAACTCCTTTCCCTGCACTGAACGCAGTGGGAGAGAAGTGTTTGGCGGCATCGGTCCCTTCCGTGAGAGTGTTGACGTCACACTGTTGGATGTCGGCCAGGTCGGCTCGCACCGGATCTCCTTTCTCGCACCCGATAGGCTGGCCGCCGATTGGGCCGTAGAAGAAGTGACGTTTAATGAATACTCCTTTGGCATCAAAACTGGGTCCTACTGGTATGCGTATTTGGCGTTCCAGTTCGCGATCGAGCTCACCGGGCCGGCTGGGGTGGATCCATATAAGCCGGTCATACCATCAGACTATTCTCAGTAGTGCCCTGACCGCCGGGGACAATGAGGAAACCATACCGTCCAGGAGGATTCGATGCACACACCGATGAAGAGCTCTCTCCTCACTCGCGCGATAATGGCTACCGCCTTCTTCGTCACAGCCACCGGGCTCGGCGCCACGTCGGCCCTCTGGGCCGATGAACCGGCGCTGGCGCCCGAGCCGACCCAGACCATTGTGCCGGCGCCTCCCGACGATCAGGGTATTCAAGATCGCGGCCTGTCCACGCGCAAGCCGAGCTTTCAAAACCGCTCACAGGGCATCCTGCCAGGCCCCTCGCCGACGCCGACTAATCCTGCCGTCACCGGCACTCCTCTCTACAATCTGGCGGAGGTCTTGAAGCGGCCGGATACCGATGTGCTGACGAGCCTCGATGGCCAGACTATTCCACCGGACGCGGCATTTAGTACCGTCGATCCACGCCTGATCGCGGAACTCCAAGCCCTGCCCGACGAGGTGCTCATCCGCCAAATGCATGAGGAGGTCACCACCAGAGGCTTCGCAGGAGGGCCTTCTTTCTCAACCACGCCTGGCGCACCACTAAATAACCAAGACCTGACACGGCCACCCCTCGCCAGCAAAGATCCTCGACTGAATGCAAACGTCCCCTGTGGCCGCTTCGTCGGCAGACTGCCCGAGCAACGCCGCCGCTACTTTCTCAGCACCGTGAATAAACAAGTCGCTAACATCGGCATCAATCTGGGAAACGGGGAGAATCTGTTAATCCTGTCCGGCTGCTTCGGCCCTGACCCTGGCGTGGATTCGCTCGGGACTGTACAAATCATCATGCCCCCTCTCGACTCTCAACGCTATCTGCCGGCGCAGATCAAATTCTGGTCGGAAAAGTACATCATCGCAGAACTCCCGCTCAACACGACCGGATTTGATGATGGCGAGATCGCCGTCCGCGTCATAGTCGCTGACGGATCATCCACAAACAGCCGCTACGGACTGTTCAGAGCCCATCGGTAAGCCACACGGCTCCCGGCTGATCGGATTCAATTCCTTCAGAGGCCGTGCATGGAAGGATCCCAAGTACGCCCTAATCGCCCAGAACCGGGCTGGATCAAAGTGGGGAATTTTAACGGATATGAGCAACCCACCTGGACCTTGTACCTTGGCGAATTCTTTAGTCTAGCTCCCTGCAAGAGGCAAATCAGTGGGAGAGAAGTGTTTGGCGGCATCGGCCCTTTCCATGAGAGTGTTGACGTCACACTGTTGGATGTTAGCCAGGCCGGTTCGCACCGGATCTCCTTTCTCGCACCCGATAGGCTGGCCGCCGATTGGACCTTCGAAGAAGTGACGTTTAATGAGTACTCCTTTGGCATCAAAACTGGGTCCTACAGGTATTTTTATTTGGCGTTCCAGTTCGCGATCGAACTCACCGGGCCGGCTGGGGTGGATCCGTATAAGCCGGTCATACCATCAGACTATTCTCAGTAGTGCCCTGACCGCCGGGGACAATGAGGAAACCATGCGGCCAGGATGCACAACGGCGCGTGTGAAAGGAGCCAGGATGCGTCACGGGTTACAGCGACTGAAACCGCTCTTGTGGGCCACGGCCCTTGGCGCTCTGGTCCTCGGCGCCCCTGTCGATAGCGTGCGGGCCGAGGAGGCACCAGCCCTGGGCACGACGCTCTGCCATATCCTCAAGACCGTGGAGCCAACGGTACGGCCAGGCGATCCGCTCGACGCGCAAATCAAATGGCAAGAGGCTTTGGTCAAGGCGTTCACTGACAATGAGTTTAATCGCAAGAAGATGGCCCAGGTGAAAGCGGAAGTTGACAAGCTGACGAGCGCCGAGTGCCCCAAGGAACGGAAGGCCATGCTCAAACATCTTGACGCAGACACACTCGGCGAAACCGTATTCTGAATGGTGCTCTCAACAGGACCCTACTCGATCGCAGCATGTGCACTAATTCATCGAAGGAGCCCGGGATGAAAACCACAGAGCTAGTTGGAAGCTGGCTAATTCTCTTTTCGCTCCTGGCCGGGTGCGCCGGACAGAACCCCACACCCACGGCCACGCTCCCTACTCAGGCCGCCGTTTCAGCAGCACCGCTGCCGGGTGTGCAATTGGGAGCCTCGATGCGGTTCGCCGCACCCGACGGCTCCGAGCAGTTCGTGCCGAGCGGGACCTATCGCGTTGAACGGGCAGACGAAACCCAGCTTCGGCTCGTGACGGATCGGCCACCAACCCTCCGGGAACTCGCTGCGACGTCGTTTACCCATGAGGAAACACTGACCGCCCCTCTTTCGTTTGTCGTCCGAGAAGCCGAGCACGAGGAGAGCGTTCACCTCCTGCTCCTGCTTCCCGATGGAACGGGGCTCGATGCGGCAGGACGAATCGGTGACGTCCAGACTCGCGGCGGTGACCTTCGTGTTCACAGTCGGGCCCGGTACACCGGCGTGGTTATGCCACAGGGCCCCCAGCCCACTGCGGCCAACGCACAGAAGCGTCTCGACATGCAGCGCCAGATTGAGGCGCTGAAGAAACGACAGGAAGAACTCCAGCGGCAGCTTGAAGACGCACAAGATAGGAACGGTTTTGAACAGTTTATGGGAGGCCTCTTCGGGAGCGATGGAGGGGCGGGAGATGTGAGCGCCAACAGAGTCATTCGCATGGAATCGGCCCGCTGCAAAACCTGCACGATGTATCTCACGAAGTGACCTGCCCATTTCCGTTATGGATCATCTCAAACCCGCCAGAGATTCACAGATCCACAACGCGTGATTGCAACTCACCTTGGCACAGGCCAACCAAACGGCAAGACGAGACTTTTGCCGGCATCTCCCATTCCGTGATTGACCCCATGCCCATTTCTCGCCTATCCTGAGCCCCCTCGCCAGATCAAGGGAGAGGCGAAATTTGGTCGATCTTCTCGGCAGCGTGGAGGCTGGGCTTGAGAGTGAGACCCTGTACGCAATCTGCGCTTCTCTTTTCTTCAGCACCTGCTGGTTCATTGAACCTTCCGCACCTTCCCTTCGACATACCCACAAAACGCTTCCGATTTCTCACTACAGGGCACGGAGTCACATGAGACCAACGATCACACTGTATATCGTCTTCGCCACTCTCCTCATGGGAGGTCATGTGGAATTTGCCTTGGCCGACTCCCCTGTCGCCCCTACGGCCGACTTCCAAGGCTCGCACTCCGCAAATACTCCAGCTAGCAACAGCGGTGCCATCGAAACAGGCTCTGTTGTTCCCGCACTCCAGGGCAAGACCCCAGACTGCGAAGGCACGGTTCCATCATCCACCGGAATCGTCACCGCCCTTCTCAGCCGGATTGTCCGCCACCCCGGCAATGCTCCAGGCAAGCAATGTCCTATTCCACCGGTCCCCGACCATCATGTTTCACAGGAGCCCCACGAATGATCACGCAATCCCAGACGTTTCGCCGTCATCCGAACATCTTCTGCGCCACGGTTGCTGTCCTTGGCCTGACCACCATGGTCGGCTGCGCCGGACCAGCGACTTCTTCCCATCAGGCCCCCCAACAGTCCATCGACCACCTGATCGAACGCTATATTCAATCGCATCCGGAGGTCATTGAACAATCGCTGCAGGCGCTGGAGGCTAAACGAGAAGCGGAAGAAAAGACGCGGCAGAAAGCTGCCCTCGCCACCAAGCAGAACGAACTCCTCAACGATCCAGGCTCCCCCATCAGCGGCAATCTCTCGGGTAATGTCACCCTGGTGGAATTCTTCGACTACCGCTGCGGCTTCTGCAAGCGCGTCGCCGGCGCCGTGACGCAGTTGCAGCAAGAAGATTCTCGCGTGCGCGTGGTCTACAAGGATCTCCCCATTCTTGGGGAAGCCTCGGAATTCGCCGCAAAGGCAGCCCTCGCATCGAAGATCCAAGGCAAACACCAGCCCTTCCATGAAGCGTTGCTGGCCTCCAAGGGCGACATTTCCAAAGAAGCGATCCTCGCCATCGCCGCTGAAGTCGGGCTCGACGCCAAGCAGCTCGAAACAGATATGGCCAAACCCGACTTGCAGACCATCATCGACCGCAACCGGGCCCTAGCCAAAGACCTCGGCATCTCCGGCACGCCAGGCTTCGTCGTCGGAACGGAACTCGTACCGGGGGCGTTGGATCTGAAGGGATTGAAAGATTTGATCGCGCGGGCGGGAATGCCTTCTCAAGCAAATGGGGTGAATGTTCGCTAAGACAGCCGGAACTCTCTATGCCACTAGCACTCGATTACACCAAACGGAGGCCTCTATGACGAAGAAACAGACTACGGCAGCCATTGTTCTTGGATTGCTCTTTTGGACCTATGGCCTGCCGGCCGATGTCTCAGCCAAGCCCAAACGACCCAGCGTCTTCGGATGTACGACGGAAGATCTCAACACCGGCTTCGGAAGTTCATGCGTCAGCCAGGCTGAACAGGACATTATGCAGGGACATTCCTATATCCACGTCATGGTATGTGAGGGAGGTCAGCATAAGTGTTGCACGGTCAGTCAAAGCTCCGGCGCCGTGCTCAATTGCCGAAGACCCGCCGGGTCCGCAGCCATGAGGCAGCCGCTTCAACAGTTGACTCCTATGACTCCGCGATCTGGGTCTATACAGAGCCGTGGCGTTGAAGGCGCGGAGGACGTCGGCGAAGACACTCCGGTTCCGTCGTGGCTCACGGAATCATGGCTGAAAGAGCATGAAGGCGTGAGGCAGTCAAAGTAGCCGGGCCACACGCGCTCTTCGCGGACGCAAACCGGCCCACACGGTCGGAATGACCAGGCGCCTGCGGCCTTGGATCTGAATGGACTGAAGGACTGGTCGGCACAAGCGCGCGCCGACAAGTGACCATGCCGTATTGCAATTCATCTTATATCCACAGGAGCGACATATGCCTATACATCGGACAACAGCCAGGGGCCCCCGTCTTTTCCTAATCGCATGCGTGGTCGGCCTTGGTTCGGCCTCGATTGGCTGGGCTGCGGAATCGACCATGCCTACCGCAAGCGCTCCAGACACGCAGACGCCAGCAGGCAATCCCGGCGACGTGCAGGAGCGCGCAGTGATTCGGGATATGGGCATTTTCCAGAAACCGGGAACGTCGAAGTTACCTCTGGCTCCTCCCCCTCCGGCACCGGCGGCCGCTCCCACCGGGCCGGCACCGGTTGTGGGAGAAGGAGGCCAGACGATTCTTGAACCGGACTACAAATATCCCTGGGTCGTCCGTATGAACGGCTGCGGCGGCGTGCTCATCGATCCTCAGTGGGTTCTGACGGCCGCCCATTGCGTCACGCCCAATATCGGCTTTAACGGCGTACGCTACAGCAGAACCGACCCCTACAGCGGCGCAGTCAAGGAAGGCGAACGGAAGCCGATCTCCCAACAACGTCCCAACCCAGGAGTTTATCTTCACCCGGAGTACAACTCTACCGATCCGGATCAGAAAAACGACATCGCCCTAATTTACCTTGCCACGCCCTTTACGATCGAACCCCCTATTCAAACCGTCGGCTTGCCGAGGACTCCCCGCCAAGCGAACGTGGTAGGCACCCTGGCGTCTATTGATCACCTCGCGCCGCTGCCTCCCGGTCAATTCGGCATCTTTCGCGCACCCATCCAGCCAAGCACGTTTGCGCCGAAATTTTACATCCATTCCAACTCCGCCCGCTCCTCCCTGTGCCCGGGGGACAGCGGATCAGGTTTCGTGACGGTCGAAAACGGCCGGGCCGTCGTCCGCGGAGTGGCCTCGCAGGGCACCATCTCAGATTGCAAGACTCCGACCGGGGACGCAATCTTCACCGATGTGTTTACTCACCGGGACTGGATTCTCCAGACAATGGGCAAGAACGATGGGACTTTAGTGGGCAATACCCGTGTGCGCTGGAGCGGCCAGGGTACGCGCGGGGTGATCGGCATCGGCTGCGTGCATCCCTATCAGCAAACGATGTGGGGACCGCTCAACGTGGCCGGCGTCGAGGAAGGCGCTGCTTGCGAAGCCGGTCAAACGCAAACGGTCATGTGCAACATCCAAAAAATTCCCGGCCAAACGATCGGCACGACACAGCCGCCGATCACCGGATTCTCGATGCGCACGACTCTGTCAAACGGAGTTTCCGAGGTAAAAGCACTGCCGTTCAGTAAATCGGTAGCGAGCTTCTACGGGGTGCTTCCACCCGGCACGACCCGTGAATTCACTTGCAAGATCGGCACGACCCGGTTCGAAACGATTCTCGGATCCGTAAACTTGTCCACCGCCGTCATGACGCGCGGCCTGGATCAACCGGAACCGGACGACGATGAACCAAGGATCGAACAACCGAACTCGTTCGACGAACTTCCAGCCACAAGGCCGTAGAGAACATTACTGCGCTATCAAGGAGGAAAAGACCATGCGGTACGGAACACTGCAGAGACGAAAAAGCCACTTTATCGTTTGCCTCATTGCGGGAGTGGCGTTGCTCGCCACGGCACCCACACCCGGCCTGGCTGTGCCCAAACAAACCAAAAGCTGCGATGCCACGGGGAAGGACAAAGGAATGAACGCCTGCGCCGACAGCCCGGGGCATATCATTGTGTGCACGTCAGGTGGGGATTATCTCTGCTGCAAAGTTACCCCGACAGGCAAGGACTGTGAAGAAATCGTCAAAGATAGTGAAGCGAGTGTGACGGGAAAATTCAAAGGGGGCCAGCTCCAACGCTCACCAACGACCTCTATACCCAAAGCGTCTCCGCTCCAAAAAGGGAATATGAACGCCCCGATCATGCGCCGCGGGGTTGACGGTGAGTCCTCAACTTCGTCGCCGACAGTCCCTGCGGAGGCAGGAAAGTAGGAGAAGACAAGAGGGTCTGACTCCTCTTCATCTGATTGGCCTTACAGCCGGAGACCGGATGGAATGCCGGACGGAGGGTTGAGTTTTAACCAAGTGGATACCTCATGAACCCGATTTTCGCGAGAGGAAGAACATGGGAGCAAACCAGACCGTCTTCACCGTAAGGGCCCTAGGGCTGGCCGTATTCATGGGATTTGCCGGGCTGGTCATACCACCATCGAGCATCGCCGTGCCGAACAACGGAAGCCCGCCGAAGACTGAAAAGGAGTGCAAAGCCGACTTGGCCAAGTGCAAAACCAATTGCGAGAAGACGCTTATCGACATCGACAATAATATCCAGCGATGCAAGGATCTCTGTTTTGACAGCTATGTCATTTGCACGCCGGCCCGCTCGTCTGGCCAGCCTGGTGGCACTCTCGGGGGTGTGACCCAGCCGGTCCGCCCCGGTGTGCTTCAGCCGATGCAGCCGACACGGAAGAGTTCCCCCTACTCAAAGCCGGGCCAGCACGCCCCGATCATGCGCCGCGGCGTCGATGGCGAGCAGCAGACCTCGTCAGAGGCGGAGGGAAAGTGACGTGATCTGTTCGAACGGCAAGATATTCGGCACCGGCACCAATCTGGGCAAATGCGATGTACACATTGATGATGGCAAGAAGACCAGTGGAGGCGGGAACTGTAAGGATGTCACGCGTCCATAATGAGAGACGACGCGGACGAACTTCAGATCAGTTCTAAGATCAAGTTGAAGTGATGCGGATCTTTGTCCCGAACGTCTCATGGTAGTTGTCAGATAATTGGCAGATCAACCGAGCGAAGAAGGAGGACAATCGTGATATGTCCGAACCAACACAAAAGCGAGCAGATCTCCAGGGTGCTTCTCATGTTGACCATCGGCTTCGCCGCATGGTCGGCCTCGCCCGAGAATAGCTGGGCACTCAAACCAAGACCCACGCTCTACAATAAATGCGTCTGCGCCTGCTCGACACCTGCGACGGGCTTCGGAACGATCCTCGACGGCATTCAGAATACAGCAGGACTCCCCTGCGGAGCCTACAACAATAAGCCCTGTTCCGGCCAAGACGAGAATGGTGCGACAATCAGCGGCAGCACGAAGTTTTGTACAGGGGACAAAGCGGGTGGGACGAAGGCCCTGACGCTCCCTCCCGGCACGAACCCTCCGATCTTGCAGCGACGAGGCGTTGAGCCCGAGCCGCTCCCCTTGCCACAGCCGGCTGGTGAGGAGAAAGGCAAGTGAGAAGATTTCTCGGTATCTAGCGGTGGTTCATTGGCACGGCCAGCCACACCGCTGAGAAGAGAGGCCGCGTCGTGGAAGGAGGGCGCTATGCGATCGGTGACTGTGTCCATAGCTACGATGCTACTGACCGGCGGTCTATTGACTCTGTCGCCGACGCCCCCGGCGTTGGCGGACGAGCCGCCGGCCCAGAGTCCCCCTTCCACCGGCGCCGAAGGTGCGATCGGCACAGCGACCGGCACCCAAGAACCGGTCTCGGCGGCCACGGCACCCACTCGGCCCGAAGAGCCGGCCTCGCCAGTGGAGGCCGCCGACATTCAGGAACGAGGGGTCCTGCCGGGCTTGACGGTGCCCGGCGCGATCATGCAGCGGCAAGAATTGAAAGTGACCGCCCCGACCCCCAGTCTCACCGCCATCCGCAATGCGATCAGAGTCACGTCGAAGAGTGTCTCCGTGAACCTTCGCATTTCCCCGAACCTGCCGGTGACGGTTCCCGTGGAGGTCAGCGTCGCCTATATCTCTTCCGCCCAAACTCAGCGCCTGACCAAAACCTATAGTCCCGCGAGCGGTCTGACTCTCCTGTATCGCGAAGCCGAGGGAAACGGGAAACCTCGCGCCATGACCGTGGATATCACCGTGCGCGAGCTGGTTCCCAATGGCAAATCATTCGCCGTCAGCAAGCAGTTGACGATCATCCCGCTCTACCAGGCTACGGTCTCTCCCCTGAAGTTCCACATGGCGACCCAATGCGACACCGTGGGGAAAAGTGACATTACCTTCCATTGGATTTACTTCAACGGGACGCACCGCGAGCAAAAGTTCGACTTGGGTTTGGGGGAGACTAAAATTGTCAATCTGTTCAATTCGATCCGCCGCGAGTTCAGCACGGAGGACAACTTCAAGGAGCCGGTGATGCAGTTTTTTGAGCGAGATCTCGGCCCTCAGTACCACGATCCTATCAATCAACCCGTCATACCCTTGGCGCCGGGACCGTCGAAAGAGTTTAGCTTCATGTTGAAGGAAGGTAAAACAGGGCCGCCTGGATCGCCCTTTGGTACCTCCGGGTGCAGAGCGAATATTAGCTACCGCATCGACCGTAGTCTGATGACGTTCGATCAATTCTGAGCGAGCCGAGATTCTGGGGAGCCAGACAAGGAAACTGCGAAGTAGAGGGAGAGAGAGGAATAACCATGAACCATAGCCGTGACGGCCTGACGGTCATTCTGCACCTGCAGACCGATGAGAAGAGGGAGATAGTCAAGGCTGGAACCATTTGATCTGCATTCACAAAGGAGGTCCCATGACGAGTTCTACCATTCATCTACGCAAGAGATACCATTCGACTCCGCAGGGAATGAGGGCACCGTTCCCTCGCGCCGTACGAACGACGGTCGCCATTATCGGCCTGCTGGTGATGGCTGCGCCTGCCGATGCCTTGATCATCAGAGATCAGTGCAACCAGACGTCCGGCGACGGACAGGGACATAGCTGCCCACCCGGTGACTACATGTTGATTCGTCCGAAGTACACGACCGGGCAGTGCGGCGACTGGATGTGTTGTCCTGCCAACGGGGACGGCAGTTACAACTGCGATAAGGCCGTGAATCCGACGAGCAGCACGATCAGCGGAGTGCTGAAAGGTCTTTTGGGACCGCACGCGACGGTGCTGGAACTAACGAAACCTTCAGGCACGCCCAAGCCAGTCTTTCCAGGCATGAAAGCCCCAATTTTACGGCGAGGCGTCGAAGGAGAGCCGCAAGATCTGGGAATGGCGAATCCGTCGGAGACGGCACCGGCGAACAGATGACCATCGAGGGGAACCGGCTCTTGATACCGGTTCCTCTCGCCTCACATTCGGTAAATGTACACTGACGATTTTTCCGGAAGAGCTTCTTTCGAGCCTACATCGTTGATCCTTTCCCCCACCGTCTCAGTTGCTTTCTACCAGGCTTTCTTCGTATCCTCATCTTCCTTGTGCCCCTTCATGGGCCGAGATTTCCCCTCGTAGCAGGCAGGAGGTGGGCGTTGATCGACGGACGGTTGCTCACACCGCTACGCTTCTTCAATCCTTTCCATCCCGTTCCATCGAACCTTTTCTTCCCTGCGATCGACGTACTGAGTGAGACGGATGCCATTTGCCGCTGGCGCCGCATAACGACTTGTTCGGTGAGGCGGGTGGATTCGCGAATGGAGTCGCTTATTCGATATCTTGCCCACCCCGGCAAATGGGGAAACGATCTGTTCGTTCATCTCGTTTGAATTAGGAGGGAGACAATGAAACACCGTTCGACTACTGCGCTCACGTGGCTTCTGCTGCTTGCTGTCTTCACCGGAGCCTCGGCAGCCTTTGCACAAAATCCCCTTCCAGCGCCGACACTCGTTCGTCCGCTCGCGAACGGTATTCAGAATGTGCCGGGCAGCGACGCGATTTCAACGGGCGATGGCGCACGGGTGGCGTTTACCCATGTCGCCGGTGCCACCCACTACTACATTTGCTTTCGAGCCCCAGGGAATATCTGCCAGGATCAGCGCAACCCGCCTCTGCCATCGATCTTTGCCGTCACGGCACGGATCAATCCAAGCGCACCCCAACCTCTCCCTCCGGCCCAACCTGGAGGAACCATCGAGTTTTTTCTTCCGATTCCTAACGTATTCCAGGGCGGAAGAATCCAATGGTTCGTCAGGTCCTGCGCTGGTCCAAATTTGTCGCAATGCGGAGAACCTTCTGGAACCCAATTAGCCCTCGTCCTATTGCCCACGGCGATTCCCGCAGCTAACTCGTCATCCACGATTCCGAACAACCGTTCCGTCACCCTGCAGTGGACCAACCATCCTCAGGCGGACCAAGGCCCTCAATTGATCATCGTGCCTCAAGGGCTCCCGACAAATCTCAGGACCCTGTTCAGTATGTCTACACCAACGGTCGCTGCTCCTCCTGGGCTCAGTCTTCAGTTGTCTCCAGGAGCGACAAGTCATCAGATCACGTTACCTCCTGAATTGGGGCCTGCGATCAAATGGGCGGTCGCCAATTGCAGGAATTTCCCCGATAAGGGTCGCCGCTGCAGCCAACTCATCACCTCGTGGAGAAGTATGCGTGTCCCCAATTTCTTTTCATCGGTAATTGTGCCGACGATGCTCCATCCCCGCTGCGTCAACTGCCATTTGGCTCCGCCGAATGGGTTTCCCCCTGGTCACCGGGCTGCGTCTACCAACTGCGAAAGCTGTCATGCTTCGACCAAACCCGCAGAAGGCAACATCAATCTCGAGTGGCATGCACCCCCCACGAATATGGATTTTCTGAGAAGACCGAACGAGACCGCAAATACACATGTCCAACGGCTCTGTTCAACGGCAACGCAGAATGGATTTCAACACCTGACACAAGACAAGCTCATCCTCTGGGCGGTCAAGGGCGTCAACAACGGGAATGCGGCCGTGCCGTCCGGAGGCGCCGCATTACCGGCGGCCCCTCCAGGAAACGTACAGGCCTGGCAAAACCAGGTCTTCTCCTGGTGGTTCTCGGCCATGAAGGCCTGCGACTGACGGCGTCGGCAGCTCTGCCTTGAGATTCTTGGGAGAGAGATAGTCTCGTGAGGAGGCATTGGAATCGCTCTTAACACTCCCCGCCACAAATCGGGGAAAGACGATTGACTGAGGAGAACTTCATGAAACATCCCGTCATTTTTGCTATGGCCATGTTGGCGACGTTTACAACCTTCAAGGCAGCAGCCGATACCTATATCTACGAAATTGGGTTTTGGGGAAACGTCACTCCAGTGGGGCGAGTCTCAGGTGGTACTGATTCAGCCATACTGTGCGGAGGAGGTCAGTGCATCCCGATCGTCAATTGCAATGCCTGCCATACTTCACCACCTGACCAGAAGCGTTACGCCAAGGACAAGGAAAATACGCATCACACGATTTACTTCCCCAAAGCCGCATTGCAACTCCGAGAAGGCCAGCAGATTACCGTGGGATCGATACTAGTGACGCGTTTGAAAGGGATCCTGGCGGTCCAAGAGCCGAAGGGAACTCAATTCCGGTTACCTGCAGACGCGTACGTGGTCAAGGGGAAAGACGGCAAACCAGCCTTTATCACATATCGGGGCAGCAACCTCCCACAACCGATTAAATAGATATGATGTTCTATTGGAGCCCTGGAACCCGTCTTTGGATTTAGGAGAAGAGAATCAGGACATTCTCTTTTTCCGTAGTCTAGAGCAGGCCTCATGGATCAAGGATCATACTATCAAGTTTTCCCTTCCGGTTGACTCCCGCCCGTTCTGGGAGCGACCGCGGGACTCCACCGGCCACGGCGGCACGGCGCGCAACCGACGTGGGCTTCGTCGATCAACGAGTGGTGGACCATCCAACTAATACGATTTCCGAGGCTCATCGGAACAAGGATCTGTTGAAGGAGACATCCCTATGAGGAGAGTAGGAGTAGGAGTTATTGTCTGTGCCGGTCTGGGCTTTGCCATGCGCCTCTGGGTGATCGGCCCATCAGTCTGCCGTTCCCAGGAGTCTTTGGCCTCCGCCGGCAACTCCATCGACACTGATCGTCCGATGCCCTTCATATCGGCTGATGGGTCGGCCCTCCTGTTGAAGGGGACTCATCCCGCCCCTTTCGTTCGACCCCAAGCGTCGACGGGGAGAGGATCACAGTCTAAGACGTCCGTAACGATCCGTTGAAACAGACTATGAACACAAAAACATTTCAAAACCGTCACGCCTCTGACCTTATGGGGCCAGCCCCTGTGGATGGCACCATGGATCAACCAGAACCACCAGTGATGTCCACGCTACACCAGCGTGGGAGTGTGGTTCTCCTCAGTCTATTGGTGAGTTTGTTCTGTCTTCCGGTCCACACGATGGCGGAAGCTGGTACGACACTTGTCATCACACAACCTCTTCACTTTGTGTCAGCCGATGGAGTCGATGTTCTTGCCGAGGCCGGCACCTACGAGACGGACGTCATCAACTCACAACTCACGCTCACTATGGAAGGGCGCGCTGCCTTGCGGCTTGAAGCAAAGGTCACTCCCCACGGAGCGCGGATTGGGTCCCCCACGGCGATTGAAGTCAACGATAACAACCCTGACATCGTGCATGTCGTACTTTTCCTGCCGGACGGTCACGCGTGGGATGCCCCTGGCTGGTTGTCAGACATTCGGTCGCGTGGAGCCGAACCCGTATTTTTAGAGAAGCCACAACTTGACTACGCAGTCCTTCAAGCCGCGCCTGCACCACTCACAAAAGACCCGCGACTATCCCTGCCCCTCATGCCTCCGAGCGACTCTCACGTATGCCTACAGGATGTGCGCCAGGAGTTCCTAAAGATGCGAACTCATGGCGATCAATTAGGCTTCTGGCAAGGCGCTGGATTTCCATCCTTTGGCTACAACTGGCCGCAAGCCGGAAGTCATTTTCAAGGAATCCAGCGCGCCCGGACTGGCCCCTACCTCTTTGTTTCCGGCAGCTCCGATCGTGTATCGCACCTCTTTGTCGTCAAGCTGGGATCTCGGCCAGGATCAGGTCGATTCCGGTCCAACCGATTGACAACGAACCTGCCACCGCAACAAGACGTTGTCATAAAGACCGTAGACATCAGTTCGGACTACACCCATGCGGGCGGTATCCAGGTGATCGGCGACGTCCTGGTCGTGGGGGTTGAAGAAGGCAATGGATCCAAAGTCGTCTTCTATGATGTGAAGAACCCGGAAATGCCGGTTCGCCTCCCTCAAGAGGTTCTTCGTGGCCCGGGAAGCGGGCTCCCTTTGATTGCCGGCCCCAACCTGAGTGCCGGAGCGACCGGTATCGCAAAACGCCCAGACGGGCGATACGTACTATTGGTCGCTCGCTATAACTCGAACATCATCGACTTCTACCTTTCCGGCACCACGAATCTGCGGTCTCCCAACTTTCTCTATCTCTCCACGTGGCAAGAACGCGAGTTACTCGCTGAACAGGGTATGGATCGAGAGTTTGGCAACTATCAGAATATCAATCTAGTTCAACAGTGCAACGGAGATCTCTTTCTAGTCGGGTTGCACAAGAATACCGCCATCATGGTTGCGGGAGAGGATTGGGCGGACCTGTTTCGCCTCGATTTCACCCCTGTGAACCAGGCCGTGGTCACCAAAGTGGCCAATCGCCATATGTATTGCCAATACCAATGTAACTTCGATGCGGGCGCCGGGGTGTTTGTCTCGCCTGATCGGCACCTATCGATCTACGGAATTGAGCATTGGCAGCACAGCGGTCTCATCAAGTTCAACGAATTTCGGCCTGTCCCCACGCGCGTGACGTCTCCACTCACAGATATCAATCAAGCCTGGGTGGAACTGTTTGACGACGTCAACTATGGCGATCGCAGCGTCATCATCGACTTCTCTGATCGCCACAGCCGCGACTACAGGAACTTCGGTGGAGTCGGACGGATCGTCCCCGTCACTCCGCTCGAGAGCGTTCCTGATCCCCTCTGGCGAATCGACGGATTCGAAGATAAGGCCTCCTCAATCAAGTGGTTACTACCTGCTGAGTGGCAATATATGCTCTTTTCAGACAAGGCGTTCAAAGGAAGGATGCTTCCACTGATCGGCTCCGGTTCTGTCCAAAATATGCCTACCCTCCATGCCCTTGGCTGGAACGACATTGTGTCCTCGTCGCGTTTCGTGAAGCGCGAGATCTCTCGAACCGAGGAAGGCTGGATTGAACTTTTTGATGACAAGAACTTCACAGATCGCCGGCTGAGCTTGTACGGTCGTTCAGACCCTATTGCCGACTACAAAACGATCACGGTCGAAGGGCAACGGGGGTTTGGCGACAAAGTCTCATCGGGGCGATATCAACTCCCGCGAGGCACCGTCTATCGCCTCTATCAGGACGATCACTTTGGCGGCACCTATCGAGACTTGGTAGGCACGGGACACGTTGAGGAAATCCCAGACTTCCAGGCGCTTGGCTTCAATGATCTGACTTCCTCGTCAAGATTTATTCCCTGACGCCCCATGTCTTTGAGGTCAGTGACACCCAGTCATCGCTGGCACGAACGGCTGGGCTGACTGGAGAAGAGCATCGATCGCCGAATTCAAGACCAGACCACGCCTGTAACCGGCTGCATCCAGCTGACGGCCAACAAGGCCGCGTTGACAAGCCCCGGCAACGCACCTACACTTTTCCCCACCCGTGCCCGTGAACTTTTTGATTATTCCAACGACTGACAAGATAATCTCCGAGGTCGAGGCAAGACTTTGGGAAGCGCACATGGAAATCTCACCCCGCAAGTTTGAGACCCTTGCCACGGAAAGGAGCCCTTATGACCGAGTTCCAGGACCATCACTCACCGAATTTCGAGGCCGGATTGTCCCGCCGCAATCTTTTCCGCAGGGCCGGCCTCGCGGCGGGCGGAGCCCTGTTCCTCGGCCTGCCGAACTTTCTCTCTGCGTTTGCCACGACAGCGGAAGCCGCCGTAAGTAGGACCGGGTCTCCTTTGGCCAATACCGCGCTTGAGTTAGACGGTCTATTTGCCGGATCCCTCCTGAGGGTGGAAGGGGGCGGCGGTTTTGCCGACGTGGTTCCGGAGGCTGTCAGCCCCGACATGGTGCAGCGAAAGAGACCGGGGCCGGTCCGCTTTGAAGATATCGTGGTGGAGATTGCGCTTGGCGCCATCGACACACTCCTGTCGGGCTGGATCATGGACAGCCTGACCAAAAGCTTCATCCCCAAGAATGGCGCGATTGTTTATGCGGACCCAGCCGGGAATCAACTCAAACGACTCGAGTTTGCCAGCGCGGTCCTCTCGGAAGTGCTCGTTTCGGATTGCGATGCCGCCGACAACAAGCAATTTGCCTCTTTGACGCTGCGGCTCGTCCCGCAATCGACCCATTTGACCGGAGGCAAAGGAAAACTGAGCGCGCCAACCGGCAAGAAGGCGAATCAACCGATCAACTCCAATTTCCGATTCAATGTCCAAGGGCTTGAACAGTCCTCTCGAGGCGTCGCGAAAGTCGAAGGAATCGGTGCCCGGCGCGCCCTCGCCGGATCCTCTGCCAGCCAGAACGTGGTCAGACAACCCCTCGCCCCCGGCGCTCTGGATTGTTCGCTCGTGCGGCTCACCGTGCGGGAAGCCGATGCCGGCCCGTTTTACGCCTGGTTCGAGGACATGGTCATCAACAACAAACCCGGCGCCGAACGAGCGGGGCTTCTTGAATGGTTGGACCCCATGATGAAAACAGTGCTCGGCTCCGTTCAACTTGGCAATCTCGGGATCGTCCGGTACCAACCGGCTCCGACTCACAACGGGAACTTGCAAAAGCTGGGGATGGTGGAAGTCGACATGTATTGCGAGACCCTGAAACTCTCGATATAGGAGCCTACCGGTAGATGCCATTCTCCAAGAAAGCGAGGACATTATGTGCAAGCGTATGCGCGTGACTGGAATCCTTTGTCTCATACTTGAAAAGAAAATAGGGACATTCTTATTTTCCAGAGCTTAAAGCGGGCCCCATGGATCGCGGATCATACTATCAAGTTTCCCGTCCGATCGACTCCCGCCCGTTCTGGGAGCGACCGCGGGATTCCACCGGCCACGGCGGCACGGCGCGCAACCGACGTGGGCTTCGTCGATCAACGAGTGGTGGACCATCCAACTAAGACGATTTCCGGGGTTCATCGGAACAAGGATCTGTTGAAGGAGGCATCCCTATGAGGAGAGTCGGAGTTACGCTCTGCGCCGGTCTGGGCTTTGCCATGCTGTTCTGGGTGATCGGCCCATCAGTCTGCCGTTCCCAGGAGCCTTTAGCCGCCGCCAGCAATTCCATCGAACTCGATCGTCCGTTGCACTTCGTTTCGACCGATGGTTCGGACCTCCTGCTGCAAGCCGGGCGCTACTCGGTGGAAGTGGACCGAGGGCGGCATCTTCGACTGCGACAGGATACCGGCAGCATCGAGGTTCTTCTCGATTCCAGGCCTGCAAGCCATGAGTCAGCAGTCCAGACCCCGACCGCACTTCTCATCCCGCAAGGCGACGATCTCCGACACCTGGTCTTGGTGCTTCCGGATGGCACCAGCCTGGAAACTGTCGGCTCCCTGAGCGGGATCCGCGAACGCGGGGCGGTTATGGCCGTATCACCGTCTATGATCAACGGCGCGATCGCCGATCGACGTTTACCTGGTCCTGTTTCGATCGGGTCCGTTCAATCGCCGGGCCGCGTCCCCGCCACACCGGCCGGCCCTGCGGGGAACACGCTCAACCTTGCACCTCTCAAGGATGTCATGCCGAAGCCGACCATGTCCGGCATATTCCGTCGAGAGGAGCCAGGACACACGGTCATGCTTGACGGATCACCCTACTACCGTATCAACAAGCAATATTGCCAGGGGTTGAGCGCCGATCAGTCTCGACTTGTGCCGCTTCCAGATTTAGTATGGGGGGCTTCCAATGTCGGGACGGTCGCCATTTTAACCCCATTCTCAATACAGCTGAGGATGCGAAGACCTGACCCAATCCCACCTTCCCACGGCTGGCCGTCCAGCCCGGATTATGAAATGAGTGTACCGACGCTTCTTCCAAAACACGACGTGAGCGTCACGACAGCTCGACCTATCGAGGTACGAGTGACCTATCTGTCGACCAACTTTTATAATGGGTGTTACATCTCACCGGCCGCCCCGCCGTATTACGAGGATCCTGAACTGCAAGTCCATGTGAATATCAATGATGAACACATGGAGAACAATCGGCATACTTATTAATTTGACCTATAGCGAATGCGCCATCGGCAGTGGGCCAATAAATCCGAGTACAACCATGCGGGAGGATGACGATGAAATACTTCTCAGGACTCTTAGGCCTCATACTGACGATAACCACTTCTTCGTGGTCTCTGGCCGGTGACGTCGTCACCGAGCGCGCCGTGCCGGGAACAGGATTGAGCCAACCGACCGTTCAGGTTCCGACGACGCCGATTCCCACGATGACCGTCGACCAGCGCTTTGCCGCGATGCAACAACAGATTCAAGCCCTCCAGATGCAGGTTTCCGCATTGCAGGCGGTTGTGAACATCACCCCGAGCGCCGTCACCATTCACAGCAATGGTTCCCTCATCATTCAAGCCGCCAAGGGCGTCTCCATCGGAGCCGGCCAAACTGTCTCTATCCAGGGTACCGGAGGAGTCTTCGTCGAGGGGAAAGGCCCGCTTGAGCTGAAAGCCCCGTTGATCAAAATGAACGGCGGCACAAAACCGCTGGCGACGGTCGGGAGCGCGGTGAGCAATGGAACCATCGTGACGGGCAGCGGGACGATTCTGGGAAACTAGGCCACGGGGTGGGGATTAGTGCAACGAGGCCGTTGCCCTCGCAATACTTACTACGGCGCAATCACCTTCTGAAAGGAGCACTGATGCCTAAACATAGGTCGTTCTTCAAGGCGCACGGCGCCTCGATCCTATTCAGCCTTGGATGTCTCGCTCTACCGCTGCCCGCCTTAGCCGCCAACGAATGCGCGGTCGAATTCAAAGCCGGGAGCCAGACGCTGACAAAGGCTCTGTCAGGAGGGCAAACCTTCACCTACTCCTCTGCCGTCTCCGGGCTGTCTTGGGTTCGGAGCACTAAAGTCCGCCCGGTGGACGTGCAGATAACCAACCTGAATCAGAACGGTCCCAATCCCAAGTGGATGACACTCTCACCGACCTATCCACGCGATCCGTTGAACGGCAACTATTCGGGCAACGTGAAGCTCTACAAAGTACGCTGTCTCTCCCTCACGTTTCCCGATACCAATCAAACCCCGGCGCCGGGGGGATCGGTGCCGATTCCCTATCCGAATGTCGGACAGTGATGTTCGGATCTCGCAGGAATGAATGGAGATCGCTCAAGGAGGCGATCTCAGAATCCTCCGACAGCGGATTACGAGTTTTGGGCTTCGGCCAAACCGACACTCAATGTTTCCGTCAACTAGCCGCCTTATAGCTTCCATGCGTGCGTGTAGGAAGCGGCGAGACTTCCCACCATTTTTGATCCGGCTCCCGCCCCTCCGCCGATTCCAAACCCCTGAAATTTCGTAAAGCTTTCATCGAACGCCACGTCGGCTGCTGCTACGGCCACCGCACCAACGGTCCCGCCGACTCCTCCGCCCCAACCTTCAAAGGAGCCCTCATCGACCTTCGGAAAAAAGATCGCTTCCAGCACTCCACCGCCACCCGCGACAATCCCGGCTTGGGGTCCTATGAAAAAGTAGAAGCCACCGTTGCCTCTGAAATCGGTCACGCCGAACAAGCCGAGTTGAGCTCCTCCAACGAACCCGGCGTCGAGCGTTAGCTGGATTCCCATGTAAAAATGGCTGTCATCCACGCCTCGCGCTTGCACCGCGGAGAAATTTGGAACAAGACCCGCTTGGCGGAGCTTCGCGTCAAATTGCGCCATCGAGCCGCCACACAACACGTCCGGGGTGAACAATGCGTCCATCTGCGGCCGATGCGCCGCGTTGCCCACATAGGCTGTGATCCGCTGGAGCTCGGGGACTGCGGTTTGGTGATTGTCCACGGCCTGCCTCATTCGAGTTCTCAGCTGCTCGCGGAACATCGGATCCTGGGCGATGCGTTGTTGGATCCCGTCCCGGCGCTGCTTCGCTACGGGAAGGACCTGCGACATGAAGCCGCCCACCATCTTGCCTGCTTTGATCGCAGTGACCGCGACTTTGCACGCCTGCAGTCTCGCCAATCGCTCAGCCTCCTGCTTGGCTTGCAACGCCAAGTCGCTGGCTGCTCGCAGATGCTGCTGGGCCTGTGCTTCCGCGATGCCGGCGCCCTTCCCCCGGCACGCCGCTGGATTCGCATTGCAGAGGTCCACCCCTTTCTTCACATCGGTGGCGACTTTTTTCGTTTGCTGAACCGCCTGGCTCACGCCTTTCTTGGCTTTCTTGAAGGCCTCGTCGAACAAGCCTCGCGGCTTCACGCCACTATAGGTTCCAGTGGCTTCAAGACTCGTCCCACCCGGCACCATCAGCATCACGTTGAAGAGATCGCCTTCTTCTTCAGTCTCTCCCGGCAATGCCAACGCAAGCGCAACTTCGTTCTCGCTGTCGTGCGTTCCCTTTATGGCTTCGATGACAATCGGACTCCCTTGTCCAACCGGACTAAGCCGCAACCGGGTTTCGAATGCTTCCACTCGATATGGCCCGGGCTCGACAAGAACATCCCCGCCGTCGGCGCCGCTGAAATGGACCGCGCGAGGCACGGAAACCGTCACTGCTCCCTCGGCCGCATTCTCACTGGGCTCGAATCCCGGACTTATGGAGGAGCCTTGACCAACGGGCTTTTCCTCGGCCCGCACCGGAAGGGAGGCAAGAATCATCGCCACCCACGCACCTGCCGCAAGAACCCATATGCCTCGAGCTTTCATGACGACCTCCGCAAACAAAAGTATGACGCTAGGTTTGGTCTACCTCGTCAGTCGATGCAATACCCCGGAAGGTTCACCGTCCCGCTTCAGACCGATCCATATTCCAGCTACCGCACCGATTGCGCGCAGCGAAACCCCACGTTGTTCTTTCTCTCGGCCGGGTCCAAGCCATGCCGATTCGTCGTTCTGATCGCCGTCGCATCGTTGGACCATGAACCGCCACGAATCACCTTGGCCGTGCCATGAGCGGGCCCCTGCGGATTGTCGGCCACGGTTCGACGATAGTAACCCGCATCGAACCAATCGCTGACCCATTCCCATGCGTTCCCGGCCATATCCTGCACCCCGAACGGACTGCGGCCGCCTTTCCTTTCACCCACAACCCCGACCACCGAATAACTTTCAAATTCGCAGCAGCGATCGAATCGAGCGAGGTCCGGCGTGGAAGTCTTCTGAGAAACACGGCGCCGCCGTTACCCGTGAGTTAGAGTTGCGCCGGAACCACCTGTACAAGGAGCAGCTGGGACTCGAGACGCACGGCGAAGCGGTGTGCCCCGGCAAAGAAGGGCCCATCCACAGCACGGATGAGCTCACGCGACTCCGGCGGGAGAATGGGCGTCTCCGTGAAGAGGGCAACCTTTTCAACAAGCCCAAGACCTTCCGAATGACCCTATCAGACCCGAATGCCTTGCCTCGAAACGGCCTCTTCTAACGAACCAGATACTGGACGGCGAAGTCGGCTCCCTGAAACTGCGCATGGGTGATCTGGAATTGGGCCGGGCTCATCGGATTGATGCCGGCAGATGCGAGGAGTTCTCCGCGGAGGAACTGAAAGACCTGCTGCTCGAACTGCATGCGGGTTTGAGGCTGTAACAAAATTTCTCTCATGCCGTTCTCCAATGCCGGCTGAACCTGTCGAAAATATTCCGCGGTGATTTTGCAGATATTGACTGGGAAGATGATGTCGAAGAAATGCGTGCACTTATCGGCTTCCTTGACCCCGCCCGTGATGGCGATGCGGACCGAATGGTAGGTCGGCAGCCGGCGCTGGTCGATCGTCGGTGAGAGAAAGACCTCGACAAGCACTTTTTCCGCTACCAGATCGTTCAAGGCGGAATCGCCCTCGCCGGAATAGTCTTTGTAATACGTTTTGAACTGGATGGTCGGAAACAAGAACTGATAGCGGATCTCGGATCCTTCCACCGACATAATCGGGGGATTGGACACGCCGCTGATATGCACATAGGATTTCTGGCCGTTTCCCGCCTCAGAGGTATATTTCTCCAACGCGATGCGCCCGGTCATTCCCCGGCCCAGCGAAAAATTCGAATCGAACGGGCTTCGCATATTTCCCAGTTGAATGAACGACTTGGTGGGATCTCCGAGAATCGCCACAAGTGGAATGTTTTTGGACAAGGGAACCGGACCACCGCCGAACTGTTGCGGCTGACCCGGCTGTCCCGGCATCTGCCCCGGTTGACCAAATTGACCGGGTTGAGACTGAGGCTGGACCGGAGTCGGCTGAGATTGTCGCGGCGGAAACACTTGAGCCATGGCGACCGACGCTCCCAGTGTGAACCCCGCCACTACAGTACACAGCACCCTCGATGTCGCCGCAGCCATCATATTCGCCCCTATTCGTGTTTGAACCATCGAGTCACAGTGACATCCTGCCCGGACTGCGCCGCCGCATAGGAGAGGGGCGTGACTTGCAGTGTAGCACCGGTATCGTCCTGTACCTTGAGAATGCCGCGGGACGTGACTGACCCGACGCCCCGCGGAATGACCGGCGGCTCTTCGACCCGAGCCACGATCTTCGTGGCCGGGCGCGGTTCCCCGGCCAACTGAGCGAAACTTTCTTCTAAATCAGCGCGACGGTTGGCCGATGCCACGACAAAAAACGACTCGATCCCTTTGACTTGATCGAGCGTGTACCACTGCGATCCTTCTGGAAATGCATATTCCTGATCCTTCTTTACGGGATTCGGCGTCTTGGTTCCGGCAGCCGGCACAATCGGTTCGGCCCAGCCTGAGCCGTCGATGGACGTTATGTAGAGGTAGCAATCGCAATTGGTCCGTACGACGATCTTGAAGCGGTCGCCGGACTCTGTGTTCGCGCCTCCGTCTCTGAGTACTTCCCCGTCGCTCATTAATACCACTTCCTTGCCTTTATCCGTGCGCTTTTGTCGAATCATCGCCACATCGACCGCGACCGGTTCGGACGACACTGAACGGGGATAAATCCCCGCTCCTCCTTGGGGCTGTCCTCCATATGGTTGCTGGCCGGAGGCTCCATAACTACCGGAGGCCTGCAGCGGTAGCGGCTGACCATAAGGAGATGGACTTCCAAAGCCAGGCTGCGCTTGACCATAGCCCTGTTGTGGTTGGCCATACCCTTGTTGCACTTGGCCATATCCAGCCTGAGGCTGTTGTCCATACCCCTGCCCCATCACGGCTCCCCCGTATGGATTGTTGGGATCGTAACCCTGTTGTGGCTGACCATAGCCAACTTGCGGCTGACCATACCCCTGCCCCATCCCGGCTGAACCATAAGGATTGTTTGGATCGTAGCCCTGTTGCGGTGGCACTCCACCCATCGAATTTTGCATTCCATAAGGCGAGGAGTTGCCATACGGATTAGCCGGCTGTCCATAGGTATTCGGCATCCCGTATGGATTCTGCTGGCCGTACTGCTGGGCCTGGCCATACTGATTTGGCTGTTGCCCGTAGGGAGAGGCTTGCCCATACGGATTCGGCTGTTGGCCGTAAGGCGACACCTGCCCATAGGGGTTCTGCTGCTGGCCGTACTGCTGGACTTGTCCGTACTGATTGGGTTGTTGCCCATAGGGAGAGGCCTGACCGTACTGATTCGGCTGTTGTGTGTAGGGATTGTTGGGATCGTACGCGCCTGGTTGACCGGGAAGGGTCTGCTGTCCGGGGTATTGCTGCGGAGATGTCCCCGGTTGTCCAGGGAAACTACTCTGCCCTTGAAATCCTCCTCCCATAGGCATTCCCGTGTTCGGATCGATGCCCCCCAGTTGACCCGGCATGCCCGGTTGCCCGGGAACTGACGGCTGAGGCATGCCTGGTTGTCCGGGAAAACCCGGCTGCCCAGGCATCCCTGGTCCGCCCATCGCCATGGGAGGAAGCCCCTGCATGTAGGGGCTCGACAGACGATTGACTAGATTGCTGAGGTTATCGCGATGCTTGGAGCCGTAGTTCGAGAGGCCGGTTTGGAACAGGTTCCTGGCAAACTCGAACGCCACCGGCACGAGAAAAGGAGCGGCGGCACAGGAGGTGAGCAGCAGGGGCCCGAGAAACCCCATGGTCAACCCCGTCCGGATCGTGAAAAGCCGTGGTCGCTGCGCGGTGATCATCCCTACCCTCCCTGTTGTCTCGTCTGTCGAGACAGAATCCGACAAGGTTCATGGCATTGTAGTCTTGCGGTCGAGGAGGGTCAATGAAACCCCGTCCTATTGAGGGGCGCGGGCAAATGTGTTAGAGCAGTGGCGCCAAGACAGCGGCGCTCAATAACCCTTGAACTTGGACGCCCATGAGATCGACCCACCCACAGGATGATGCAGATCCAGCGCTCCTGGCCGATATTGTGGCCGGTAACCAAGCAGCCTTTGAGCAGTTGTACCGACTCTATGAAATACGGGTTTTCCAATACATCTCAACCCTCGTATCCAACTCAGCCCTCGCCGAGGAAATCGTGGGGGATACGATGATGGCGGTCTGGCGGGGCGCCGGCACCTTTTCCGGCTGCTCGCGCATCTCGACGTGGATCTTCGGCATCGCACGCCACAAGGCCCTGGATGCGTTGCGACGCACAACACGCACGCAACGGGAGGTCGACCTGGATGGAGCCGCCGAGCTTGTTTCATCAGAAGACAGTCCATTCGACCAGGTGCAGCGGAGTCAGACCGAGTCTCTGACCAAGCAAGCCCTCTCTACTCTGTCACGCGACCACGCCGAAATCCTGCGGCTCGTATTTTATGAAGAACTTCCTTATGAAGACATCGCCACACTCCTCTCGATTCCGACGAATACGGTCAAGACTCGTGTCTTCTATGCGAAGCAACAACTAAAACGGCACCTTGAGCGGTTGGGACAGAAGGAACCGATCAGATGAGTGAACGAGAGACGCTGCCGCCAGACATCCATCCGGAAATGGGGCTGCTCCCTTGGTTTGCGAGCGGCACTCTGAAAGAGCCGGAACGGCAGCAGGTTGACCGGCACCTGGAGGCTTGCGCTTCATGCCGTCAAGAGCTGAACGAGATCAAGGCAATGAAGCGTGATCTCACAGATGCCTATCTGACACACCCTGAACCATCCGTTGAGCTATCTCGTTCGGTCATGCGCCAGGTCGCTCTAGAGGCGGCACAGCACCGGACCTCAGCCGCCACACCGGAGGTCGTCGTACTAGGTGGACTGGACCAGTGGTTCCGATCAATACTTCAGTTGCCATGGGTTCCGACGCTGGCCGCCTTAATCCTCGCGGTGCAGTCCGGCCTCTTGCTCTGGGTCACACAGCCTCCTGCTCCATCGGACCCCATCATCTCCCGCTCAATCGGGAGTCCGGCCGCGCGATTCACAGTGACCTTTCACGAGTCCGCCACTGAAGGGCAGATCCGCGGCTTGCTCAATTCCCTCCATGCTCACATCGGCGACGGGCCAGATTCCGACCACACCTATGTGCTTCGCGTAGAGGCAGCCGATGTCACTGTCACAAAAACCGTGCTCGATACCTTACGGGGGCGAACCGATATTGTGATCAAAGCCGAGTTGCTGTCGCCATGAACCGCGTCTGCGATGGTGGCGACACACTGGATAGTCGAGCTGCCACCTCCGAATCCGCGTTTTACAGAATAACCAGATAGGTGATGTCGATGCGTTATTCCACTCTCACCGGAACCGTGCTTCTGCTCCTGATCGCGATCGGCTGTATTGCCGCGCATGACCAGGTTGGAGCCCAACAGCCCGGCTCCCCGTCCGGCGGTGCAAAACGGGCGCTCTTGATCGGCATCAACAAGTACCGCGCCGTCCCGAAACTCCAGGGTTCACTCAACGACATTGAAACAATGAAGCGGGTGCTGGTGAGCCGATGGGGATTTCCGGAAGGGAACATTCGAATGCTCACCGATGAGCAGGCGACCAGAGACGGGATGCTCGCCGCGCTCAATCAGTTCGTCAGTGAGACCGGCCCATTGGACACGGTCTATATTCATTATTCCGGCCATGGGTCACAGGTCGCCGACCTCAACGGCGATGAACCGGATGACCAGCTTGATGAAACGCTTGTGCCTCAGGACGGCCGCACCGGCGCGATCCCGGACATCACTGACGATGAATTGGACGTCATTTTCGGACGTTTGCCAACCAAGAATGCCTTCATCGTGTTGGATTCCTGTCACTCCGGAACGGCCACCCGCTCGCTCGACATTCGCACGCGTTCGGTTCCTCAGGACACCCGTGTCGACCTCTATCAAGCCGCCCTCAAACCAGAAGTTCACACAAGGGGCAACATTCAAATGCTGCCTGCGCACTTCATCCTCATGACCGGAGCTGCCTCTCATCAGGAAGCGCTGGATGGTCCGGTGGAAGGGCGCTACCACGGATTCTTTTCCTACGCCCTCTCGAAGAGCCTGAGCTCTACTCCTGTCGACGCAACACCTCGGGAAATCTTCCGCGGGGTCGAGACCGAGTTGAAACGGATACAAACTCATTTCGGACGCGCCTCCATGCCGGAGCCCCAATTGGAAGCGCCCCCCGATCTGCTCGAACGACCACTCCTGGGTGGGGCCGGCAATGCTCCCTCCCGCCTCGCCTGGGTTGAGGTCAAACCCGCTGCCGCGGGGACTATTACGCTAGTCAATGGGCTTATATTGGGAGCAGCCCCGGGATCAACGTGGGCGATTTATCCTCCGGGTGAGACGATGTTCACCCCGGGCCGGGCTCTGGCGATCGCCACCGTCATGCATCTCGACGGCCAGCATGCGCAGGCAAAGCTCCATCCGGCCGGCAAGAAGATTCAGGACCGTTCGAGGGCCGTGGCATCGTTGCCGGCATCAACCGGAGAGACGATTCCCGTCCATCTCCTCAATGTACCGTCATCGCAACGAAAACAGATTGAACAGATGCTGCAGAAGCAGATTCCTAATCTTGAACTGGTTAGACCGGATCAGGCTCCCCGATACTTGGTCAACACACAGGGCTCTACGATCCAGCTGCTGGCGGCCGACGGCATTCAACTAGTCGGCGCGTTCGATGGGAAGCGCGACGAGTGGGCCGCAGGCGTTGCGATGGTGGTCTCACGCTCGGCTCATGCCTCGGAACTGCTGACGCTGGATAATCCGTCATCGCAACTGAAAATTGACCTTCGCGTGGCCAACTCACCGGCACCGGGCAAACCAAAAGTCGGAACGCGCGGCATCGCGGTCGTCGCAGCCGACACCCAGCCGGCGCGCTACCGCATCAGGAAACCAGGAAAGCCGCGCACTGCCGAAAATACATTGCAGCTTCAGGTCAAGGTCAATGCCGACACGTACATTTCCATCATCGACGTCGATTCAGAGGGGGGCGTGAATCTGCTGTTTCCAAATGATTACGCCAAGCCTAGCTTCTATCCAGAGGGATTCGTCAAGGGCGGAGAAACCGTGCTGATACCGGACTCTCTCCATGACTCCAATCGAGCAGGCTTCTATTGGGACTACAGCCCTCCGAAAGGCATGGACACGGTTCGCGTCTTCAGCAGCACCGACCTTGAAACGGCGCAGATGATTCGTCAGCGCATCAGGGAGCTCCAAGCCAGCGTCTCAAAAACACCTGGAAAGATCAGCACCCGGGCGGTCGGTGAGTCCATCGATTCTATTCGAGGAAACCTTGCCAAACGTGCGGCACGAGGGATCGTTGCCATCTCCGATCAAACATCCCATCAGCCGGGGCTGGTCGGTTCTGAGGCACCGACAGAGCCGGAGCTTCCTCCCCTCGCAGTTCCATCCACCCAAGCTGACATTGTGGCGCCACCGGAGGCCGTATCCACTCCGCCGGCAGGACCAGCGCCTGATTGGGCCGCCACTTCGATCACAATTAAGGTTGAGGGGTAAAGATCGCTCGGAGCCGGTCTGGAATAGAAGCTGACTGCGGGGAAGGAAGTTTGGTCGGGGCGAGAGGATTTGAACCTCCGACATCCTGCTCCCAAAGCAGGCGCGCTACCGGGCTGCGCTACGCCCCGACGGTACTCTCAGACTGCCGTGCACGAAGGAGTTCCTTGGCTTGCAGAAACGCCTTGGCGCGATGACTGATACGATTCTTCTGTTCAGCAGAAATCTCAGCTAGCGTCGCTTTCAACTCCGGCACATAAAAGACCGGATCGTATCCGAATCCTTTTGATCCGCAGGCCTTGTCCGTAATATACCCGTTTAAAACCCCCTGCGTCACCTGAACGGGCCCTCCCGGCACAGCGATGGCTGCTACAGTGATGAATCGAGCGGTCCGTCGCTCATGTGGAACGCCCTCGAGTTCCTGAACCAGCTTGCGACAATTATCTTCGTAGGTGGCGTGTTCCCCTGCATAGCGGGCGGCATAGACGCCCGGCCTGCCACCCAATGCGTCTACTTCCAACCCAGTATCGTCGGCCACGGCAGTCAGCCCCGTCGCCCTCGCAATCTCACAGACTTTCTTGATGGCATTGGCCTCACAGGTCACACCGTCTTCTTCAACTTCAGGTACGAGCGGAAAATCAGCCAGCGTGCGGATCCGGATGCCCAGATCGGCAAGCAAGGCCGTCAATTCTTCGACTTTGTGCCTGTTTCTCGTCGCGAGGACGACTTCTGAAATCACAGAGACCTGCTAGTCCAAGGATCCGATAAGTTCTTTTTGAATCGCCGTGAGCCGTTGAATCGCCTGCCATCCAAGATTCAAAAACTCGTCCATATCTTGCTTGGCAAAGGGAGTCTTTTCTGCCGTTCCTTGAACCTCGACATACCGACCTCGGCCGGTCATCACAAGATTCATATCCACTTCGGCCATGGAGTCTTCGGTATAGGCCAAATCCACCATGACTTCCCCGCCGACTTTACCGACGCTGATCGCTGCCAGATAGTCAGTCAGCGGAAGACGCTTGATCATATCTTTCTTCTTCAGCACGGTGAACGCATCTGCCAAGGCAATAAACGCCCCGGTAATCGACGCAGTTCTGGTACCCCCGTCGGCTTGAATCACGTCGCAGTCGATCCAGATACTCCGCTCGCCCATTTGCGTCATGTCGGTCACCGACCGCAGCGCTCGACCAACCAGCCGCTGAATCTCAAGCGTTCGCCCCCCCTGCTTTCCCTTGACGGCTTCACGGGAAGTCCGCTCATGGGTCGCGCGGGGAAGCATGGAGTATTCGGCCGTCACCCATCCGCTGCCTTTTCCTTTGAGAAACGGGGGGACTTTCTCTTCGATCGACGCCGTGCAAATGACCTTGGTATCCCCCATTTCAATGAGGACAGAGCCTTCGGCATGTTTGGTAAAATTTCTCGTCACTTTGACCGGCCGATGCTGGTCCTTCCGTCTGCCATCAAATCGTACTAATCCGGCTACCGCACTCATCGCATACTCCCCTTCTTATCTTCAAAAGTGAGAGCGGGATTATAGTGGAGCCCTATCCAAAGCGCAAACCAACACCCACCGACTGTTTCCGATCAATTTCTACTCCGCCAGTCTCTCTAAATGTACGAAATACGCCTACGCCGCGGACACATTCTGTACATATCTCTGTTGGGTCGATCGCCTGGCCCCTCTTCACATCACGAACGAATTCTCCCGCCTGAAAGCCACGAACAACTTGCTGGCAAAGAGGTTTCATGCGACGCTCAGCTTCAGGAATCTTAGTCATCAATGCGATAATTCCTTCAGCGCTCTGACGCCGTCGATTGGCATAGAAGGTGCAGATTCTCGGGCAGTTCAGAGAACTCTCAAGAGTCGACAAAATAAACCGATACTGGTCCTACACAAAACCAGACTCTCAACCAAGATCTCACAAGTACTCCATGCCGACTTTGCCTGATCGGGATACACAACAAGCGCTCCTTGAAAACCGGAATATTCTGGTCGTCGACGATGAAGAACCGATTCGCCGCCTACTGGGCTATATGCTCCAAACCCATGGCTATACCGTCACACTTGCCGCCGATGCGCGTGAAGCCCGCCAGAAGATTGAGGAACAGCCCTTCGCCTTGATGCTCTGCGACGTGAACATGCCCGGAGAATCCGGCATGGATCTCGTCCGTAACCTGCTTGCGGACTATCCCCACATTGCCGCCATCATGGTCACCGGACTCGATAGCTCCGTGCTGGCGAACGCCGCTCTCGACATGGGGGCGTTTGGGTATATCGTCAAGCCATTCGAATCAAACGAAGTGCTTATCGATGTCGCCAATGCCTTGCGCCGTCGCCGCTTGGAAATGGAAAACCGCTTACATCGAGACAATCTTGAAGACATCGTCAGAACCAGAACGATGGCCTTGCAACAAGCCCTTGAGTGGCTGGAACGCAGCGAGAAAGAACTCCGCCTCTCCCGGGAAGAAACCATCGAACGATTGGCGATCGCCGCTGAATTCCGTGATAGCTCGACCGCCCAGCATATCCAGCGGATGAGCCACTATTGCGAATTGCTGGCGCGCAAGGTAGGCCTGGCGCCGGAGCGGGTTGACCTGATTCGGACCGCCAGCCCGATGCATGATATCGGCAAGATCGGGACTCCGGATCACGTGCTTCTTAAGCCGGGGAAATTCACCGCGGCAGAGTTTGACGTCATCTCCCAGCACGCAGAGATCGGTTATAAGATTCTCTCAGGATCTGACTCGGAGCTCCTCAAAGTCGCCGCAATCATTGCCTGGACACATCACGAACGGTATGACGGAACCGGGTACCCCCGCAAGTTGAAAGGCGAGGAGATTCCCATCGAAGGACGCATTGCCTCTATCGCTGACAACTTCGATGCCATGACCACTGCACGAGTCTATAAACCGGCGTTTGACTTCGAACACGCCCGCGACTTGATGATCAAGGAGCGCGGCAAACACTTCGACCCTCAATTGCTTGACCTCTTCCTGTCATCCCCTGAGGACCTCCGGCACATCCACGAGCAATACGCCGACCATTCACGTCAAGATTCCACAGCCGCTTAGCGTATTCTTTGCAATTCGTTGCCCCCTTTCCACTTCAGCGATACACTCTTTTCATTCCACCGGAACCGTATCGCCACCACGTTCCGAAGGCTGTCTGATACCGACATTCGTGATGAGATGGAAGGGTCGCCGACCATGGCCAAGAAGACTACTGCGGTCCAGAAGCGGACTGCGAACAGAAATTGGATTGCCTACCTTTGTGAAGCGTTGGTGACATCCGGTGTCATGCCGACGTGGGAAGCCGCTACGTATCTCACAGAAAACCTCTTCGGAGAAAAGCCCAACCCTCGACTCTTGAGTCCCTCCCATGCGCATGAGACAACCGCCCAGTTTCTGCGCCGACTCTACGCACCGATTGCCGAAGCGGCCATGCGAGACAGCCATCTTCCGACATCAGAGAGGCTCCACGTATTCACCGACATTAGCCTAACCGGGAACTCGGCCGTTCTCGTGGTCCATCTCTCAAAGACCGACCACACTCAGCACCTGTTGCTCCTGGATCCCGCAAGAGCGTGGGACCTCGTATTTGCCGACGCAGAATCGTTCAACTTGTGGGCCGAGGCCCGCTACCGATCGATCTTCCAAGCGCTCCAAACAGCCCGCCTGAATGCATCCAAAGATGTGCTTGAGACGGCCGTCTAGCCTCTGCCCCAACCACACTCCTCACGTCTTGAGCGCGATCCAACAGGATTCTCAGGACTTAGAAACCGGAAACCGCTAGGAGGATTCGTAGTTGAGATTCGGCGAGAGCCAGCGCTCGACTGTGCGCAAGTCCATCCCTTTTCGGCTGGCATAATCTTCGACTTGATCCTTCCCGATCTTCCCCACCGCAAAATACTTCGACTCCGGGTGAGCGAAGTAGAACCCGCTGACGGCTGCAGCCGGCAACATAGCAAAGCTCTCGGTCAGCGTGATGGCGGCCTTCTGTTCGACCTGAAGCAGATCAAACAAGAGTCGCTTCTCGGTATGATCGGGGCAGGCTGGATAGCCGGGCGCAGGCCGGATACCGCGATATTTCTCGCGAATCAGCTCCTCGGTGGATAGCGACTCCTGTGTTCCATACCCCCACTCTTCGCGGACGCGTTTATGGAGATACTCCGCAAACGCCTCGGCCAGTCGATCCGCCAGGGCTTTTGCCATGATCGAGTTATAGTCGTCATGATCCTTATCGAAACGACGACACAATGCATCCAGGCCGATACCCGCCGTCACCGCAAACGCCCCAAGATGATCCCTCCGGCCAGATTCGCGGGGTGCCACATAGTCGGCCAGTGCAAGATTCGGTTGCCCCTGCGGCTTTTCCGACTGCTGCCTGAGCGTATGGATGGTTGTGACTCGCTGCATGTGGGCTGCATCCTGAAAGAGTTCGATGTCGTCGCCTACACTTGCTGCGCCAAAGAATCCGTACACTCCCTTCGCGGTCAATAATTTCTTCTGGATGATCTCGTCCAGCAAGCGTCGTGCGTCGTCGTACAGCTCCTTTGCCTTCGGACCGATCGTGGCATCGTCAAAGATCCCGGGATAACGGCCCTTCAGCTCCCAAGTGTGAAAGAACGGCGACCAATCGATAAAAGGCACCAGTTCCCTCAACGGTTGGTCGTTGATTGTCCGCACGCCCAGGAAGGACGGCACAGAAATCTCCACGGTCGTCCAATCGGTAATGAGGCTATTGGCGCGTGCGTTCGCAATCGGCAACACCGGCTTGGTCCCGCGATCTTGATGCGCCTGCCTTATCCGATCGTAATCATCTCGGACCTGTTGCACGAACGCGGCCCTCTGCGAAGGACTAATTAGACTGCCCACAACACCGACCGCCCGTGAGGCATCCAACACATGGACCACCGATGGCGTATAGGACGGGGCGATCTTTACCGCCGTGTGAGCTTTACTGGTAGTTGCGCCGCCAATGAGGAGCGGCACAGTAAACCCTTCGCGGGTCATTTCCTTGGCCACATGCACCATTTCGTCGAGTGAAGGCGTAATGAGCCCGCTCAACCCGATCGCATCGACCTGAAGCTTCTTGGCCGTTGCCAGAATTTTCTCACAGGGCACCATCACGCCAAGATCGATCACCTCATAATTATTGCAACCCAACACCACCCCGACGATGTTCTTCCCGATATCGTGCACATCGCCTTTCACTGTGGCGAGCAAGACTTTCCCTTGCGCCTGATAGCCGCCCGCTCGCTTCTTTTCTTCTTCCATATAAGGCATGAGGTAGGCGACGGATTTTTTCATGACCCGGGCGCTCTTCACGACTTGCGGCAGGAACATTTTTCCGGACCCAAACAGATCCCCGACGACGTTCATCCCGGCCATCAACGGCCCCTCGATAACCGACAAGGGCTTCGAATACTTCTGCCGTGCCTCTTCCGTATCCTGATCGATGTAGTCCGTAATGCCTTTGACGAGGGCGTGAGAAAGGCGCTCCTCAACCGTCCCTTTGCGCCACTCGTCATCTTTAACGACCGCCTTTCCCTTCTGCTTCACCGTCTCGGCAAAATTCACGAGCCGTTCGGTGGCATCCGGACGCCGGTTCAGCAGCACATCTTCTACAAGGCCTAACAGGTCTTTGGGAATCTCTTCATACACGGCTAATTGACCAGCATTGACAATCCCCATATCGAGGCCGGCCTTGATGGCATGATAGAGAAAGGCCGCATGCATCGCTTCACGGACCACGTTGTTCCCGCGAAATGAGAACGAGATATTGCTGATGCCGCCGCTCACTTTCGCACCAGGCAGATGCTGCTTGATCCATCTGGTGGCCTCAATAAAATTCACCGCATAGTTGTTGTGCTCTTCGATACCGGTCGCAACGGTCAAAATGTTGGGATCGAAAATAATATCGGTCGCAGGCAAGCCTACCCGTTCCGTTAAAATCTTATAGCAGCGCGCGCAGATTTCTTTTTTTCGCTCCAATGTATCGGCTTGCCCCTGTTCGTCGAATGCCATGACGACGACGGCCGCACCGTACCGATGGACCACCGTCGCCTGCTGGACAAACTTCTCCTCGCCCTCTTTCAGGCTGATGCTGTTGACAATGGCCTTCCCCTGAATATTCTTCAGACCAGTCTCCAGCACCTCCCACTTGGAGCTGTCGACCATGATGGGCACTTTGCAAATATCCGGCTCCGAGGCGATGAGACGGAGAAACTTCTCCATCGCTGCCTTGGAATCCAACATGCCTTCATCCATATTGATGTCGATGATCTGCGCGCCACCTTCGACCTGTTGTCGCGCCACAGAAAGGGCCGCTTCATAGTCACCAGCCAGGATCAGCCTTGAAAAGGCCGGCGAGCCGGTCACGTTGGTCCGCTCACCCACGTTCACAAAATTTGAATCCGGACGCAGAGTGACCGCTTCAAGGCCGCTCAAACGCGTGTAGGGGGCGATCGTAGGAATCGGACGTGGCTTCAGGCCTCGCACGGCTTCAGCAATTTTCTTGATATGGTCCGGTGTCGTCCCGCAACAGCCGCCCACAATATTGAGCCAGCCGTTCTGTGCCCAGTCCCGCAACTGTGGCGCCAGCGTGTCCGGAGTCTCTGGAAATCCCGTGGGCAGCAGCGGATTCGGCAATCCGGCATTGGGATGCGAGCTGATATAGATCGGGGCGATCTGCGATAGCTCTTCGATCAACGGCCGCATTTCCTTCGGCCCCAACGCGCAGTTCATTCCGACGCTCAGTAACGGCACATGGGCAATTGAGTTCCAGAAGGCTTCAACCGTTTGACCTGTCACACCCCGATTGCTGCCGGCTTGGATGAATGTCACGGAAGCCATGACAGGCACTCGACGGCCACCCTGGTCGAAGACCTGTTGGATGGCAAAAAATGCCGCCTTGGCGTTGAGCGTGTCGAAGATCGTCTCGACGAGCAGCAGATCAGCCCCGCCGTCGAGGAGACCCCGCACCTGGTCACTGTAGGCCGCGACAAGCTCTTCGTAGGTCGTTCCCCGAGCCGCCGAATTGTTGACGTCCGTCGAGATCGATGATGTTTTGGTCGTTGGCCCGATAGCCCCGGCCACGAAGCATTGCCGACCGGGCTGAGCCGCCTGCACCCTGAGGACCGCCTGCTTGGCGCATTCGGCCCCGGCCTTAGACAGTTCGTAGCCCAACGTCTCCATGTGATAGTCCGCCAGGGAGATCGCTTGAGAATTGAACGTGTTCGTTTCAACAATATCGGCTCCGGCTTCGAGATACTGCCGATGGATATCTTCAATGATCGCAGGCTGTGTAATATTCAATAAATCGTTGTGGCCCTTGAGGTCCTGCTTCCAGTCCTTGAAGCGCTCGCCACGAAAGGCCGCCTCGTCCAGCTTCCGCTGCTGGATCATGGTTCCCATCGCCCCATCGAGGATCAGGATTCGGCCCTTGAGTAGTTGCTCTATCGATGTCGGTGAGGAATTACCCACTGGTGCATGTCTCCCGTGACAAATATTGCAAGAATGCCATGATACTGAAAGGGTATCGGCCCAGCAAGCCAGGCCTCTTTCTTGACAGACCTTCAACCCTGTCGATACGATGCCCGCACCAGACGGAGGATGCCATTGCCGACTCGACCATCTAGGTACCGCCTCACGAGGTTGCTCCTACTCGGCTCTCTGCTGTTCATCCCGCACAACCTCGCGGCCGCACCCTACTTTGAAGATGGCTTCCTGGGCCTGACCCAACGTGAACTGCACGAACGACTGGGGATGCCGCAAGCGGTCCGCGATCGGAAGTCGGCCCTTCGGGTCTTCACCTATTACCCGATCACAGACTGGCAGAAGTACTTCAGCAAACTGGTCTCGCCGGAAAACGGCGAAGATGTATATATCTTCACCCGAAACGGCATCGACGTGCGTTACTCCTTCGCCTACACCGTCGACCCCAACGATACGAGCGACACTCGTCCTCTGTTTGTCCGGCTTGTAGATATTGAATTCACACCGCCGGTCCCCGTTGCCCAAGTCCCCTCGCTTGTTCCTGAATTCAGCCCCTCCAGAGATTTCCAAGCGCCGGCATTTCGTTCAAATATCTGGATACTGCTCTTTAAGGGGTCCCCGTCAGACGCCGCCCGCTTTTTGATTAAGGAGAAAGGAAAGGAGCAACTGGACTGGACACTGACCTATCAGCTGTTTTCTCTCCAAGGGTTGCCCGATCTCCTGACGACAAAGGCGACGATCGACCGGATGGAAATCAGCACACAAAGCCTCCAGTTGGTCAAGCAGCGCCAGCGTCACACCCACGAGGCCATCGTGAATCCCTACTCACCTGAATTTGCGGAGCGAGTGACTCCCTCACCCGCTGCGCAACCCAAGAAGATTCCGGTGCCTCAATACGCTGAATAGGACGCGTTATAAGAGAGGCTGGCCGAGGGCTCTCGTCTACGGTCCGACCTGTTTGAGACGATCTTGTTGAGCTTGTCCCACTGCCGTCGCGCGACCCTTCATACTCGTCATTGGACCATTATCGCTTACATAGAGCAGAACCGGTGTCGCCACACCAAGCGTCACCAGCAAGCAGAGAGCCAGCAGACGCATCAATTGACTCTTGCTAAAATACATCAGTAGCAATAGCACAACCGCTGCCGCACCGGCATAGTTCACAATCTGCGATTGCGAAGAGTTCATGTCCGATGATGAAGCCGTTGCTGGTACCGACGCTGTTTTCATGGGAGCAGAGGAAAGTGCAATACCGAAGCCCTGAAGGATTTCCGTCACTTTCTGCTTCATTGCCGCAATCGGCGGCAACGCGATGGCCTTCACGGAATCAAATGCTGATGGGGGACGCTCCTGGGGCGTCGCCTGTTCATGGGTCTTCACTTTGGCCCGGTACTTCTCCGGAATGTTTTCCATCGAATCGCTAAACCGGGGATTGCCCTGCTCGTCGATATAGGAATAAATCGTCGTCGCATGGGCCTGGAAGAGATACGGATCCATGCCACACAGCAATAACCCGGCCAGCATGACCCATCCCAACCTCGCCAGAATTGATCCGATCCGATACGCAAATGGTTTCATCGTTGACCTCATCCATGCTCAAGGGGCCTCACCACGACCGGCGTGTCCTTGGCCTGGGCTACCCTGCTAAATTATCCTGAGTTCATGCCCTCTTAGCTTGACTCGCCCTGCCCCCCTTAGTTAGCATGCGCCAGCTCATTCAGGAAGCAATTACGACTATGGAACAGACGCCCTCTGCCTCCGAACAGGTCCCGGTCCACGAGGACGAGCCATCGTTTATTCGACGCCCCCTCGTGCGTAAAATCATCTATGCAGGGCTGGCTCTCTCGTTCCTGATGATGGTCGTGGTCCCTCTTGCGGTTCAGCTGAGAGATCCTGATTTTCAGAAACATATTGAGCAGCGCCGGGTAATGGCCGGCATGTCGAAAGACCAGGTCCTCAAAGCCTGGGGAGGGCCGCAGACGATTAATACGTCCTTCACGAAGGAAGGACTACGGCGGGAAGAATGGATTTTCGAGGATTGGATCAGTACAGCCGAGGTAAAGCACCGGTATCTCTATTTCGAAGAAGGCCTGCTGATCGGCGGCTGGTATGAAGGATCCGGGGAACGTAAAACCATCGACATCCCGACCGACTCTCCCCATCCAAAACTTCCGCGATGAACGAGGCGTGAGAGTGAGTGGTCACATGCGATCCGCTACGGCGATGGTGCGACTTCTCGAATCGGGAGACGCAAGCGGCTGATCAGTGTGGTTGCCCGCTCCCAGTCAGATTCGTCCACCATTACCTGGCAACACAACTCGAAGACACCAGGATACAGACTGCTCACGTGTTCATCCTGAAATAAGCACGCAATGCCGTTGGCCTCGCACAGGCTTTTGATGATCCCAAGCTCCCCGATATCCTGAGCCGTAGTCAAATACCGCATTTGCATCGAGACATTACCGCTCCTGCCCTAATGATCGAGTAGAAAACCTTGCGGACGTTTGCACTTTTTGCAGAGTCGCTTTACACTCAGACATCAGTTAGGGCGTTTCTCTGATTTGCACGCGACGCTCTCGGCCACCGCCGGAAACCGTCAGGACCCGTTTCCACTCACGAATCTGATAGACCGCCCAGGCATTTGGCTGGCCTTTATAAAACGCTGTGGCGTCTTCACCCGTGGCGTTGAGGAAGGTGGGTTCTGTAAACCCTTCTTCGAGCACATAGTCCAGCAGGCAATCCGTGGAAAAGCCTGGTCCCTGCAAGGCAATATCGGCCAATAGTGTCAGGATCTCGTCGGGATTTTGAATAGTAATTGGATTCATCGCTGTCCTCTCAGGGTCTGAGGATTCTAACGAGGCGGCCTTCAAGAAGGCAAGGTACGATGGCATCACGACTGACACAAGCCCGCTTTCTCGACGCATTGCTCAAAGTCATGGACGGCAAACACCATTGGGCATGGGATCATTTCGCCACCGGACGAGTGACCAAAGACCAGCTCAAGGTTCACTTTCAACAGGAATACTTCGTGTACGTCCGCGATTTCCCCGTTTTCCTCTCCCGAATTCATGGGCACAACCCGCCGCCATCCGTTCGTCGCATGCTGGCCGAGAATATCTATGAAGAAGATACCGGAGGACTGTCACTCGGCAAATCTCATCCGGAACTCTTCCTCACAATGATGGAAGGATTAGGGTTCTCCGCACAGGATTTCGAACAGATCCGTCCTTTACCCGCAAGTCGAGCCTATCGTGCGTGGCTGGATCGGGTCTCCACGCAACAGACCTGGGTCCTGGGCGCAGCAGCCCTTACCATTTTTGTGGAAGGCAGCGTCAAAGACCGAAAAGAGCTGCGGGAGCCCTCCAAGCCGAAGACGGCGGAGGAGATCGAGACAACCATAAAAAACCATCCACTTGTCCGCTATCATGGCAACTCCCCGGATTGCATGGATCTCATTCGGGCCCATCAGCTCGTTGAATCCGGTCATCGGCACGATGCCTACGACATGGTCACTCAAAACGCTCCATCCGCGACAACGCAACAAGCGATTCTCAGCGCAGTGAAGCGTAGTCTACGACTCTGGCTCACCTATCGTGATGCAGTCGCCAAGGCTTGCGACCTCCAAAAACCGTAATGCCGGCATGGATGAGAGGAGTTCTCCACACACTCCTGATCGTCAGCGCGATACTTCCCGCCTTTGGAGCTGAACCTACTGTTGAGATGGCGTTGATCCCCGCCGGCGAATATCGCATGGGCACTGCGGAAGGCAGCGACGGTCTGGCCGACGAACATCCCGAACGGTTGGTTTTCCTCCACGCATTCTTCCTTGATCGATTCGAAGTGACCAATCAGGACTATGCCGCTTTTGTCCAATCGACCGGTCACCGCCCGCCGGCGAACAATAATCCGGCTTCGACAATCTGGGACAATGTTATGTATCCACAAGCCATCGCCAAACACCCAGTGGTGAATGTCAGCTGGGAAGATGCCGTGGCCTATTGCCGATGGTCCCGCAAACGCCTGCCCACAGAAGCCGAATGGGAAAAGGCCGCGCGAGGAACCGACGGACGCCGCTATCCCTGGGGAAACGACTGGAGCTGGAAAAAAGCGAACAGCGCTAGCTATTGGGCCGGGCAAACTATTGAGTTTCAAAGCGGCGCCGATTGGGACGCATTCTGGGTCAAGGGCGACGGCGCACGGCTGGTCAAGGAGAAAGGCATCAAGGGAGAGGTTTTGACCCTGCCCGTAGGAAGCTTCCCTGACGGAGCCAGTCCATACGGTATCCAGGACCTCGCCGGCAACGCCGCCGAGTGGGTGCAGGATTGGTACAATCCGAATTATTACCGGTCGGCTCCTCTCAGCGACCCAACCGGACCTGAGCGCGGCGCCATTAAATCCATGCGAGGCGGATCCTGGCTGAAACCGGCGGTCAGCTTACGGACCAGCGATCGAGACTGGGGAATCATGGACAGCCGCCCGAGCGGCACAGGGTTTCGATGCGCCAAAGACAATTTCTAACGGCGGCTTCTTCATTCAGGCTAAGCCGCTTGTGATCTTACATTCACGCCCTGCGAGAGTGTGCTGAAAAACTGGCTCAATTGGGCCGCAGGCTCCTTCTCCGTCCGTTCAAGCTTCACCCCGCACTCTACCCCCTCTACCCAACGCACAACAGCACAGGCAATCGATAGTGACGAGGCCGCACCGGGCAACGTGATGTCAAAGCTCAACATCATTCCTGGAATCAATGCTTCCTGTCCTTTGAGACGCCATCCCTCTCTTGTCATATCCACTACAACGCCCTCTCTGATCTGCCCATTGAGGCAATACCGAACAGGACAATGAATCTCGTACCGATAGCGTCTCCGCACATAGTGGAAATATGCTGGCGTCGTTTCACTCACATAGTCTGTTTTCCATCGTTTCGTCGAAGCTATACGGGATCGACTGCGTCCAGCCCGCATCAGAGCGCGATGCCAATCGAGATCAGCGAGACGCGTGATAGCATAGGCCACCATCGTCCCCAGCCCCAAAGCACTCAGCCATTCAAGAATACTCATTTTCCATCCTCCCATAGCGAACACGACCCAAATAGTTCTTCGTGCAGCTAGAGAGAACTGTACCCCGAAACACTGGCTCTGGTTAGAGAGCAGAAAGGTTAGTTCGAAAGGGGGGAATAGCGGATACTACGGCGTCCACGCATCATTTAGCTCTGAGCCAGGCAGCATTTGTCAGTCCCGAGGAGACCAACGACGAGCGCCCACGGCAATCATCTCCCGAACGCCGCTACTAGACGAACAGCCCGACGGGCGTATGGACATGGCCGGGCAAGACAGCGCCGAGTTCCGTGTTGCTAGCCCCAAAATGCTTGACCAGCACATCAGCAAACACGTCCCTGAACTCAACCGTCGGCCTGATGTACCGTCCTTCATCAAGATTGGCCTCAGTTAAAGTGTTGGGCCATCCTGCAGCACCGTTGTAGACTCCGCCCTTTATAGATCCGCCGACCAGAAACCACGCCGAAGCCTTTCCATGGTCCGTTCCCCCACTGGCATTCTGCCTGACTGTCCGACCGAATTCAGTGCAGGTCATGACGACCACATTATTCATGAGCGGCCCCAGGTCATCGACAAATGCCCGAATGCCTCCGGAAAAGTCCGCGAGTCGCCCGGCTTGCCGATTGGCTGCAGCGCCACCTGCCCCCTGATCGTCATGCGTATCCCACCCGCCAATATCCACGGTGGCCACCTCAAGCCCGAGGCCTGAACGAATAATATGAGCCAGATCGCGCATTTCCCGTCCGAACGTCGTATTGGGATACGTTGCACCGTTTTGCGGGGCAGCGGCGCCAATTCCCTCGATCGCAGCGACTCGATTCATGAGTTCAGGCCCCAAGGCATGCATTGCAGCTCGGGCTGGGTTCGTAGTGCTCGACGCAGGATCTTGGGCGTACATTGCGCGTAGATTCGCCTCCAACGCGGCCTTGGATGACCCAAGACGGGCGAAGCTGAACGAGGACACATCGGTCAGCGAAGGAACCAGCACGGCTCCACGCAGAGACTTGGCGACATCGTCGCCGATCGCAGCGGCTCGAATGGTGGATGCCCCTGCGGCCGGTACTGCAGCCAGATATCGATTCAACCATCCGTCTCGCCGATCTGGAAAACCATGCTCGATAGTGTCCTGGTCCGTAAAATGCGATTGTGTACTTCCAGCAAATCCCGCAGCAGGCAGAATCGCCAAACGATTGCTGGTGTAGAGTCCGTGCAAAGGAAGAATGGAGGGATGCATCGCAAAGCCTGTCCCCGCTAGATCAAGCCCGGATCCATCGCCTGATCCTGGAGGCAGAATACCGATACCGCCATTGGTTGATCGGGGACGCATGACATAGTACTGCGGATCTGAATAGGGCACGATGGTATTCAGACCGTCGTTCCCGCCGCGTTGAAAGACAACCACCACCGTCTTGCCGGCATTACTCGCCGCATGTGCCCGGTTCTGAAAGAGCATCTCCAAAGGAAACATGTTGGCGGCAAACGCTGTAGCTGCCAAACCCATGGCCCGTTTCAACACAGTCCGACGTGATACCTGTTGAAGCGCCGATGAGCAGCAATGACAGTGATCCATAATTGTACCTCTCAATGATCGTCCAACTATTGATAGAGATAGCGCGGATTCGTAAGGATGCTCGCTAGCGTCCGGTCCAGCGCCGCCTCTGTGCTGGAATTGTCCAAATTAAATGTTCCGCCACCGCTTCGCAGTGTAGTCAGATAGATCTGATACTCCGTCGCCGTGGCCACCCGATCCGTCGTTAGATTCAGGAGAAAACCTAAGACCTCCGCCTCGGTCCTCAAACCAAGATTCTTCAGCCACAGCCGCGTCTGTCCCCCACTCGTATCCGATCCGAATCGGATGGTCGAGCCATACCCGGGGATGGTGGTTTCGTAAGCCATGGCCGTCTCATGAAACAAGACATACGTGTTCAACCAATGCTCGGATTTTTCTTTATATCCAGTCGGTGGAGGCATTTCGAACAACCCCTGCCCGGTCGCCGTCAACCGCCGTCGGATAGGCTCATGCGATGACCATACTCCAAGATTGCGATAGAGTCCGACGACGTACTCCAAGGGCGTCTTCACAAGGCTTCGATAGTTGGCCACATTGTTGAAGTCCGCCGACGTGACGATGGCGATCAGCACTTTGCGTATATCGCCTCCTGAATCGCTAAATACTGAAGCCACTTCGGTGATCAGCGCTGAAGACGGTGTTTCACTGACGAAATATTCGCAAAGCTTCTTCGCCAAATGCCGCGCGGTTGATGGATGGCTGGCTGCAATCTGCAACACTCGCTCCCCCTCAGTCGGACCACTACCATCAAATGCAACGGATTGCCCCAGCACAGTTTTGGTTCCTGGACTATGCCGACTGGACACAAAACGAAAACCTGGTGCCGATCCTTCCGGCACGGTCCAACCAGTAAACGCCTTGGCGGCCTCATTGATATCCGTCTGCGTATATCCCGCCGGATGACCCTGATCATCCACACCGAGCGTATGGAGTTCGAGGACTTCGCGCGCATAGTTCTCGTTCGGATTTTCTTTCTTGTTCACGTCGGTATTCAGATACACCATCATGGCCGGGCTCTTTCCGCTCGCAATCAACAAGTCCACAAACCGCCCATAGGCCTGAGCTCGAAAAGCTTGATTCTCATAGACCTCATATTGGCCCCGGAAATGCGACCGATAGTCGGTATTGAAATGGTTGTCCCAAAAATAGACCATCTTCTCGAGCAACTGACGCCGGCTGTAAATCTTCCTGATGAGGTCATGGTCTTGCACTTGCTGAAGCTCCGGCTTCAGTACAGTCGGCTCAGGGTCATCTTTCTTCCAGGCGCCCTGAGCGGCCGCCAAGCGCAAATCTGTATCCGTGTCCACGATAGGATTCGCGGCAGGCAACGGGGAGGTCGAATGGAGATTCGTCGGCCATGGCTGAGCCGGATCGAGACCCAGCTGTTCTTTCATGTAAGCAGTAGCCCAATCTCTTGCCTGAGCCGCTGTCATATGAGACACCGTATTCAGTTGATTGGGAGTGCCTCCGAATGTGAGACGATTCAACACGTGATACCCGAACCAGTTCGCCGGCGCGGCCGGGAGCCCCGAGGTAGGAGGGTCAAGTGGAGGGGCCGGCGCCGCTATTGCCTCAGGAGGAAGCGGGGTGGAGATCACGCGCGTGAGTCCTGGAATCCCAGCGGCCAATCGTTGAATGCTCTTATTGGAAGGCGTCGACGCCCCCCCCACCACCGAGCTGGCTAATGCAGTAGCTGCAGGAGCCGCCGCTGCTATCGGAGGGACGGCACTCGGTGCGGCGGCAGCCATGACCGCTGTCCCACTCATCATCGTAGACAGACCGGCCCCGGCCATCGCCGGCACTCTGGATGGAACAGAAGTCGCGGCTTTCATCCCACTCGTATTTTCGTCTACCTTCGGTTGTGCCTGCGCCATTGGCTCCATTGCCGATGATCGCTGAGTCTCGGCAGCCGGCATTTTGACAGCCGCTCTCGCTTTCTTCTTCCTCGAAGGTTTCTGGCCCGTCTCAGAAACTGGGGAAGTCGTCGCCCCCTCTTTTCCCCCCGACAGGGCTGGATCAACTGGCCGAACAGGTTTAAGAAGCGAGTGTCGCGGGGGAGAAGCAGAATCTGAAACCGGGTGCACTCCTCCCTCATGCGCGTAGAGAGAGATGCTCTCCCCAACGAACGACCACAGTGAGAGGGTCACGACAATGGAGATTCGACTGGGTCGCCGCCACATCGATTCGGCAATGCTTGACAACATACTGTTTTGCTTATCCTTGACCAACGCCATAACTGACCTCCTTCATGAAACCGAGGTCGCACCCTGTGGCCGGTTGGTTGAGCAAGACCAATACCCTAAGTCAGGTTTTCGATGCTCGCCTGGTATTCCTATGTGAATCGAGGCGTTATCCTGCCGAATCGGGCCCCATTGATGGGCATTCCATACAGCTGGTGTACGGTAGGCGCCTTCGGATCACGTCCACAATGTGACGCACCCTGACTGGCTCTTCATACAATGAACAGTTGAACCTATGCCTGAAGTACTACGTACTAGTGACTACGACTGGCGGGCAGCTGCATTCGATGGGGCAGAGAAGGATGAGGAAAGACTCGCTTGCAACTAAGGAGAAAGTACGTAGTGCACCGCCTCAACTCTGATGACAGGCATGATGAGACCGAGCCCTTCTTGATCGTGGGAGAAGTCTCACACAATCGATTCATCCGGAATAAGTCGGCCGATGATGATAACGGCAAGTTCTACAGTCTTCCCCGCGGCAATTTCACGCAGGAGTCGATCCAAGGAGTCCGCCGACGGAATAGCGTTGAACTCACCGGGAAGGTCCTCAGCCTTGAAGCGAACCTGCCCCCATTGAGTAGAGGTCAATACAGGGCCGAGGGCCACAGAAACCCCCTTCCGCTCCGGATCAAAATGAGATAACTCGCCCGACCATCGAAACGCGATTCGCCGATCGAGCGCATAGTTCCCAGCACGACGGTCATCGCGCGCTCGATTCACCTGAAAGAGGCGGTCGTCATGTCCGGAATCATGGTGACCTTCTCCATAAATCGCGAGCCAGTCAGGTGGATAGCCCTCCAATGCTTCAAGAAACCCTTCGATGGCGATCGCATCGTCAAGCAGCTGAATATCATTGGGTAGCGCGGAAGCGAATTGAGAGAGCGACTCGAATTGAATGGGGCGGATCCCCACATCTTCCTGAGCTCCCGTTGAGGGAACTTGAAAGAGGAAGGAGAGGATGAGCAGAACGACAAATGTGGGCATGGCCACGAAGGCTATCCGACCGGGGCCTGGGATATGGCTTGTGAAAAAGCCCCCTCAAGTCCTTGCACAGAAGGGTGCTCGGCCTGTAAGACTCCTGCCTCCAGTAATACCGCTATACGTGGAGCCGGGTCGAGCCGACGAAGGGCCGCTTGGGTCAGCCCCTCCGTCTTCAACGCCTTCTCATAGGTCCCGAACCACGCCTCAACTACCACGCGCAATCCGGCATCCTCCGGCTTCATCTTGCCCATCCTCACTTGCTGAAGAAGCTTGATGATCGGATCAGATTGCGCAATGGTATTCATCGCACGCTGAAACAGTTCTTCCACATCCATGACGGTTGCCTAGTTCGATGAACAGG
>CAZXNN010000003.1:0-50089 GCA_964641915.1 uncultured Nitrospira sp.
TGCATGCACGCTTGCTAGCATGCTCGCACCCTACCCCCTTGCCCTGGCAATCATTGCCTAGGCAAACACCCACCTACCCCACGCCACCCTACCCAGGGACTTTGCAAGCGAGCAAGCAGGAGGGCGGGAGGGGGCGGGTCCCCTGCCCGAAGACACTAGCGGCGGAAGGTAAACCAGAACACGACGGCGTCAATCACGAGCCCGATGGCAAGTCCGATGAGGATATCCCGCGAAAGATCCACGTCCACCCCCCTGGCCCCCAACCGGCCATCCGAGACATTGGTTTGTTTACACGAGGATAGTGGCCCCGGTTCCCCATCCCTGGGTGGAGGAGTAGCCCTCCCGTAAGCCCGGTTAGCGAGACCAAAGGTAGCGGTCGGGATGGGTCAGGTCAACTAACGCCCGTTCATCGAACTCCGGGTCAAAGGTCGATCGCAGCACCTGATAGACACGGCCATCCTGGAGGTCTCGCCGCAGGACACGCCAGCCCTCCATCTCCGTCCTCACGACAACCTCGAGGGTGAAGTTTCCCGAATCGCAGTACTGCATGATGCGATGGATCACCTGCAGCACGCCGACATCATGGGTGTGATCAGGGGAGACCGCGACACAGAAGTTCGAGATCATGGCTACCACCTCCCGGTGTTATCCGTGGAGTACGAAGGGATTGGCCGGTCAGCAGTTCCCCCGTAGGGGTAGACCACCGCCTCCAGCTCACGGGTGGATGGCACCTTCACCAGATGCCCGTACTCCTGAATCGTGATGGCGCACATCCGCTCAAGGACGGCATCGGCATAGGCCAGGTAGCGGAAGCTGATGGTCCTTGGATCGTAAAGGAGCGCTCCCTCCTGCGGTATCCCGCCCAGCGCCCAGATCTTCCGGCCCAGCTCGACATTCTCCTCGAGCGTGGGCGGCAGGATGATCGCGGCGGCACCCAGGCCGAGAGCGCCCTTCAGGAACTGACGTCGATCAAGCTTCATCGGAATCCTCCTCCAGGCCCTCAACCCGAACCACGATCATCGTGGTGTTCTCCCCGACAGGGATGTGCCACATGCTCCAGCTCAACCCCCTCCGTCACGCTCCGAACTCGACACGTACACCACCGACTTGATCGTCATGCGCCCTTCTCGTTCCATGGTCTACACTCCTTGCGTATGAGTCACGAACACATGACCGACGATGAGCGATACGCCTACTGGCGGGACCGAGCCCAACAGAACGCCAAGCTCATGGCGCGGATGCTGGACATTCCCCACACCACCGTCTCCTCCTGGGTGAGCCGAGGCCGCTGGCGAGCCCGCGCTGCCGCGGAAGATCTGCGTGACTTTGGGGATACGGTTTCATACCTGCGCCGCGCCGAAGCCAGGCGCGGGATTATGGCAAGTAAAGTCCTCGATCGCGCCATCCAGTCGGTGTACGGCGAGGATGGCCGACCCATGGAGGGCGACCCCACCCCGATGGCGGTCAAGGAGGCTGGCAATACGCTGGCCCGCCTGGGCATCAGCCCCAAGACCGTCATCCAGCACGAGTTCCGCGACAGCAGTGATGCCAGCGAAGAGGCACTCCTGCGCATCCTCGAGTCCGAGGACGAAGAGGCGCTCATGGCCATCCTGCTCAAGCAGCCGATCCCCGAGAAGTATGCGGCCATCGAGGCGGAGATCGTTGACAAATCCTGAATCCTCCTATGATAGACTTCAGTCTCACGTAGTGTAGCAGGAGGGGCGAGTTAACTCAGTCGTCGTATTCAATCCAGACGCGCAGATTCTTCTTGGTATCGATGAGCGCGCACGGCACCTCCATTCTCAGCTCATGCGACTTATAGATATCCCCTCCCTTTTCTCGCAGATACCATGTGCATCGGTTGCCAGAGATGCTTCCGTCGGTGACCTTGTCCGGAAAGACAATGGAGTGTTGGAGTCGAATCCACCGCTCAAAGGGATTTTTTACAGGCATACGACCACCATCCACAGCACGATCCAGACGGCAAGCGAGAAGGCGACGAGTCTCCCCGCCGCCTTGAGTCGGTCCATTTACTTTTTGTTGATCATGATGGCCGTATTCACAGCGATGGCCATCAAACTGATCACGAGCGCCCACTCACCCATTGTCATGACCGGCCTCCGCCAGCGCGATCGCTTCCATGACGACGTTGACGAGCTGCTTCGCAGACTCCACGCTGAAATCGAATGAGCAGGACTCCTGGGCGTGCTGGTTGACCGCGATGAACTTCACCTGCCGCCGGTCCTTGCCATACATCTCCACGTCATCGAGGTCTTCTCGCTTCGTGACAGCGACGATGATGTGATCCCGACATCCGCAACCCACCATGGGGGAGTCGGTCTCCACACCCCAGGCGCGGGCAATTCCCTCGACCCCCTGGTGGTAGGCCAGGTGTTCCGCAAAGGGCGCGATGCGCACGATCGGTATGGGCATCATCATCGGCATCCCCATCATCTGAGGAGGGTTCTCGGCCCAGAATCGCTGGACCTCCCGCAGCATATCCGCAAATTGCGGAGGAGCCGTGGGCTGATCGTCCTGATCCTCGCCTTCGGACATCCGGTCATTCATCTGCTTCAGGAAATCGTCCATGATCCCTCCTCTTTCGGGATGGTGGAGGGGCGATTCTCACGCCCCTTATACCGGCCAAACGCTAACAAAACCGGGTGCCTCTCAGGTGTCTCGTACTCACCTCGGCCCACCACCCGTAGTATAGCTGAGACTGTGGTCTTACGTTAGCGGATATCCGTGGTCCACTTGCGACCGGGGACAAGATCCTCCATGTCAGAGGTTAGCTCGCGCACACGGAGGTCGATCTTCTGATAATTCCAGGTCATCTGGCGCAGGGCGTTGATTTCGTTCATCAGGGTGTTGATTTGTTTCTGGAGATCCTTGATGTCGGCGATGTTCGCGGGATCTCGTTCGTCCCGGCCAATGCAGATTCCCATCATGCTGCCTCAAATAACCGCGAGCAGGGAACGGCCCCGTCCGGATCATAGTCGGTTTCGACCAGATCGCAACCCGCGCGCAGCGCGTCATCGATCCCCTTGTAGGCCGGATCCCAGGACATCGAGCTGACCCGATACCCCTCGCACCACAGGATCTGCATGAGCTTGGCACGCGCGGCCTTGACCTGCTTGTTGGTTTTCCAGTCCATGTCGTAGCACACGACAACACGTTGAGGACCGCCAAGCGCGGAGAGCGCAGGGAGCACGCCGCGAATGTTGTTCACGCCCGGAACGGCGATGACGGTGTGTGCGTGTTGGGCGGCAAGGTAGTCCGCCTTGAGCGGACCCTCTGTGATAACGACCGGGCCATGGATCTTGGGGTCACGTACATGCACCGGAGACCCCGAGCCCGTCCCGCTCGGCAGATTGCGCGAGGAGAGGAAGGAGTAGCGCGGATCGCCCTCATCCTTGCGGATCTGCATGCCGACGATATAGCCGCGATGATTACGGACGGGGATCAGCAGGCCCGGGGCACCATTTATGCTCCATGCGTCTTCTGCATAATCGGGCCGAAAAAAACCCGGGGTGCGATCAAGCCAGTTCTTGTTGGGGAGAGATTGGGCGACATCGGCGGCGACAATGTGCCGATCCTCTACCTCGACAGGGAGTGTGGCATATCCTGCTATTGGCAATCCGCGTTCCCTGAGGAGATTTTCGTGACGTTCTGAAAGCGTCAGATTTTGGAGGATCTTGGTGTAGACCTGGTTGAGGAGGGCGTCACCCACGGTCTCGGTGACGGTGTGCTTTTTGGGGAAGTGGGCGATCTTGTCTCGCCAGTCGTCGTTCGTCCAGTGCATCCACCCGCCGGAGGCGCAGGCGACCGAGGACTCCACCCGCATGCACTCCACCCCGCCATCCTCGAAGATGCGGCACCAGTCGTGCTTGCCGCAGACCGGACAGGGCTCCCGGCGTGAGACCCGCAGATAGGCACCGCTACCCATTGGCTATCTCCAGCATGGATTGGGTAAAGGGCACGCCTCGCTTCGTGCATTCCGGGCAGTACGGCTCGTCTCCCGGCGCGCGAAGCGATCGCTGGCACGGCTCGCACCACCACTGCGGAGCACCGTACTTCAGTTCGCGGCGGCGGGCGATCTCCTGCTCGATCTCGCGCAGGCTTTCTTGCCTGTGCCGACGAGCAACCCTCAACTCTTCGTCGGTGAGCGCTGAAAGAACAAACGCGTCGGCGTCCATGCATTCCCTCCTTATTGCGACTCTGGTCTTATTTTAGGCTTCGAGACCCAGGACGTGCAAGAGAATGTGGACGAGTTGTGGCTGCTGTTCAGGGGAGATCATGACCGTATCCCGGCGCATCTCCACCTGATCTTTGATGATGGAGACGTCGCGATTGACAGAGATGGTCAGGATCTGGGTGTGGGGATCGAAGTCCACCCGGAGTTCTTCGGTTGCGCCAACGATGGCGAGTGCGATGCGGTCACGCTGGAGCGGAGAGCGCCTTGGAGGGTTGGGATCGTCGCTTTCGATTGGCAAGGTAGGCATCGGTGATGTACTCAAGGTCCGATTCCTTCCACAGGTAAATGCCGCGCCCACCAACCCGCTGGCTGGGCGCGGGGATGCGACCCTGCTGCGCGAGCCGCCAGACCGTCTTGCGGTTGACACCGAGACGGGAGGCCAACTCGACCGCATCCATCATACGCACGCTGTCCATGGGCTCCTCACAAGGGGTCGGGGGCGGTCCATCCAGTAGCGTTTCCCGCGCATCTGGCCACAACCGGAGAGTTGTATGCCCTGAATGTCCGCCCCCTGATTGCCCTTATTCTACAACGTTGCGGTCGTAGCGGTCCTTGGGATTGACCTTCGCCACCTGGGCTTCTGGCGACTCCCAGTTCCCCTTGCCAAAGCGCTTGTACTGCTTCTCGACAAAGCTATCCAGCTCATCCGCCAGGTCGATATAGTCCTGTGGCGCGATGTTGGAATCCTGAAAGACTGGGTCGGCGATATCGACGCTCACCGACTGGCGCAGCACCGCCGCCTCGTGCTGCAGGCGGCGGAGGGCGTCATTGACGAGATCGAAGTACTTGGCGTCATAGACCGAGTTGATCTTGTCGGGGTTGCGCTCGTTGCGGGTTCGGGACAACTCCTTGAAGGCTTCGCGCTGCTCGACCTCGGTTTTGAAGATTCCCTCCGATCCCCGCTCGGGGACCGTGACCTTGCGCTTCTCCTGGGTGCCGGAGGCGGGAACCGACTCATCCTCGGATCCCCGCTCGTACTGGGACTCCACCACCGGCACGGTTCCGGCCACCTTCTCAGCGTCCTCGGACTGCTTCTTGGCGTCCTTCGGCTTGGTCGGGATATCCGTCTTGGATCCGGTGGCCTTTTTCGTGGCCTCGTTGTGGATACCGGCCACGCCCGTGCGCGGCTCGCCACCCAGTCGTGGTTCGACGGGCATTAGTACGCTCCTTGCACCGGGCTGCTGGCCCGGACCAATCCCAGCGAGGCCATCCGCATGGTGGCCACCGCGGAGTCAATGATCTCTGATCCGATGCGTCTTAGCTCGATATCGTTGGCCATGCGCTCGAGATCCTTCACATGGGCCTCGAGCGCATCCCGATCTGCCGTGCTCAGTTGGGCACCACCTCCTTTTCGCTGTTCGCGCTTGGCTTCGGAATACGCCGCCTCTCTGGCAATGGCGTCGGTAATGGGTGGCTTGGGTGGGGGAGCCACAGGCGGCTTGTCGCGGGCGATGGTTGTGAAGGGTTCCGTAAAAGGAGATGGCTGAAACCACTCCACGCGATGCCCATCATCTGCCGTCCACTCGGCGATAACAACTGGTGGGTCCGAGGGATAGCGGCGGTACGGACCGGAGGCTCCCAAAAACTCGGGCAACCTCATGGCCCGCTCGGTCATCTCCCAGAGCGCGTCCTCGTCGGGAAGGTTGTCGGCCAGATAGTCCGCGTCAGCGCCGTGCATAGGATCTCCTGAGGAGGAGGCCCGCGAATGCCCACGGGCCTCCGGAGGAAATGGAACAGGGGCGAAGCCCCGTTGCCATCATAGCATTTCCTCGCGTACGCTCCACATAACAGACGGCTCTACGTTGTCGTATTCAACAACAACACCAACGGAGGAAGCATGGCCACCGTCAAGACCCTTTCCGCCAAGGCGCGGCACCGCCTCGAGCAGCGGGGCTTCATTGACTTCATCAACGCGCTCAATCCGCTGGACACCGACGAGGAGCGCATCCTCGTGGTCAATGTCGACGGCACAACCGGCGAGCTGGTCATCACCGATATCGAGGGGCTGGACGATCTGGTGCAGGCGATCGCCGAAGAGGGCAGCGACGACATCACCATCTCCCGCGATGCCGAGGGTGTCCTGACCGCAGCGGCAGCAGCCTAATGCTTCCACGTAAGAAGGCTATGCCGGAGCGCAATGCGCCACCGATGATGCCCGACGCCGTCAAGCAGATGAGCCCGGATTGCCAGGAGGTGTTCCTCGACGTCTTCTCCGAATGCTCAGACACCGGGGCCGAGGACCGGCGCTGCATGGCTGCTGCGATGCAGGCCGCGATCGAACACGAAGAGGGGTATGAGGATGAGGAGCCCCTCCCTGAGGATGACGAAGATCTGCTGTGATCGCCGAGGCCGAAAAGACAAAAGTCCCCTATGAGCACTTTGTTCGGGATCGCCCGCCGCGGGAGATCTTTGGCATGCTCAACGGGGATGGCTCGCCCGTCCTCTGGTACTACGATGATGAACGCTGGGAGTCCATCACCCGCAAGCAAGTCCTCAAGCACCGGGTGCGGGTCAAGCTGGCCACCGACGGCACCGACATGGCCTCGATGGATGCCCGCGCCCTGCAGCGCAAACTCTGCGCCCGTGACACCGCCGATGGCCTGATCTACTGGCTGGCCACCTTCGGCTGGATCTTCGAGCCGCGCAATGATGGCGCGCACAAGAAGCAGCCCTTTATCCCCTATGGGCGACAGCTTGATCTCATCGACTGGAAGTACTGGGTTCGCGACCAGCCCCTGGGGCAGTTCAGCTCAGGACTGGTCGAGAAGTCGCGAGCGGTGGGGGCCACCTGGCTCTTCGCCGCGGACAGCGCCAAGCACTGGCAGTTCGACCCCAACCCCTGGGTGAGCGGAGTCATTTCACGAACGGATGAGCTGGTTGACAATAAGGGAGATCCCGCATCCTACTTCTGGAAGGTCGACTACCTCCTGAAGAACCAGCCAGATTGGCTGCTGCCGGAAGGGTTTGCGGGATTCCACGAGCGGTCCCCACACCGATCCCACGCCAAGCTGATTAATCCGGACACCGATTCGGTGATCGTGGGATCCACCACGACCGACCTCTCCTTCGTGGGTGCCCGCCTCTCCGAGCTGGACATCGATGAGGCGGCAACGCTCGAGGGATTCAACGAGGTCTGGAACAACACCGCCTCGGTCACCGACCACCGCTATGCCATCACCACCCCGCGCACCCGGCACACGCTGGGCGTCTACAACCTGCGCGAGGGGTTAGAGGGCTATGTCCGTCCAGCCATCTTCTCCTTCCGCTGGCATGAGATCCCGGGCCGCGATGAGTACTGGTACGCCGGGATGCGGGAGACGATGAAGGCGGACCTCTTCGAGCGAGAGATCAACCTGAACTGGAGGAGCGACCAGGGCGAGTTTGTCTACGAACGGGCCTGGGATATCCAGGCCAGCGACGAGTTCGGCTACCAGCCCGGTTGGCCGGTCATCGTCGGCATCGATGATGGCTGGGATGATGAGTGCTTCATCACCTGGATGCAGCGCGACGTGCTCAACGACCGCTACCGGGTGATCGGCGGCTACTCCAACCGCGGCAAGCCGGTCGGGTTCTATGGGCATATCCTGACCGGAGACCCGCTGGCCGAGGATGGGCTTCCCCCAACCGAGTACCAGTTCAGCGATCACGATCTGCGCATGATGGAATGGGTCAAGACATGCGGTCTGCGCAAGGCCCGGTTCTATGGCGACCGCCACGGGGACAACACCGAGTTCGGCTCCGGAAAGTCTCCCTTCCAGGTGCTGACCGACAAGACCGGGATCATCGTGATCACCAACTCGGACAAGAAGCACAACGATGTGCAGTACCGGATCGATGCGGTCAGCGCGGTGCTTTCCAAGATGGACTTCCACACCGGGCATGGCGCGCCGCTCGTGCTGGAGGCGCTGAAGAACTCGCGCTATCCGAAGTCCCGGGATACGGCTCAGCCAACCCGCGAGGCGCGGGCTCCGATCCATGACCAGTATTCGCATCCACGCTCAACCGTGGAATACATCTTCATCAATGAGCGCATGATGAGCCGACCGCCGCTGCGCCGCAAGGCTGCCCCCGAGCGACTTCGTGGCGCGGGGCGCGGCACACCGATGGGCCGACGCCAGGCAGGCGTGTACCTGGGAGTGCGATAGATGGTCATGCCACTGCCTCAGGCGGGTATGCTTCCCCCGCCGGGAATCCGAATCCAACCTTCTCCCGGCATGATGACACCCGGGGGTCCGTTGCCGACTCCGGGTGTCATCAACCCCGATGAGATCCTCCCCGGCAAGTCACTGATCATCCCTGACGGCATCTTTGAGGATGACGTCGAACCCTTCGCGCGCGACTACCCGGGCTGGCTCTACAAGATCAACCGCGATGGACGGCGCGAGTTTAGCCCACCGGCCACGCCCTCCAAGGCCAACTTCGATGCCTGGATTCAGGATGATGTGAACCGCTACGGCGATCTGTTGTGGCGCTTCCGTCGCGATCTGCGCCTCTACCGGCGGCGCACGGGTGGCGTGCCGCTGGGCTTTGACCCGGATCAGGATCAGGCGTACACCACCGCCGAGATCGGGATCCAGGTCCAGAAGATGTGCGCCATGATCGCCTCCACCCCGGTGTCGATCAACTACCCCAACCGCTCCCGGTCGGAGCGCGAGGATGCGCAGGCGATGGAGGCGTGGGCGCGCTGGTTTTTCGAGGAGATCTCCCGCCACCACCGCACCCAGAACAACACGGGCCTGATCAACGACCTGGTCTGGTATGCCTGCGTCTATGGGCGCGTGGCCGTCCAGGTGCGGCCCGACACCTCGGACAACCGCTTTCCCTGGAATGTCTCGGTTGAGGATCCGGCCACCTGCTTCCCGCTGGCGGGGAGTGGCAAGTACGGGCTGGCTCGCATGTCCCGGCAGTACACGGCCTATGCGCAGGAGGTGTGTGACGCCTTCTACGACATCGCGCCCGATCTGAAGGACAAGATCTTCAAGCGGCGCAGGGAGGCGGGCGAAGACTTCGACATGGACCGCGAGGTGGAGGTCACCGAGTGCGACACCCGCTGGTCCCGCTACATCGCGGTCGAGGGTGTGGAGGTGATCCGCACCGACCACGAATACGGCTACGTGCCCTACATCTACGGGCTGGGTCCGGGTGAGGCCGGAACGGCCAGCAATCCCGTGGCGGTGGACACCGGATTCGATGGCCGCTACCGCGAGGCACCCTTCGATCGCCGGGATGATGTGATCTGGGATTCGACCGGTCGCTCCTTCGACATCATCGAGAAGGGCGTCTCCTTCTTCCACAATGCGATCCCGGCGATCCTGCACCTGGAGGAGTTGTACGCGCTCCTGCACCTGGGACTTGTGCAAACGAAGTTCCCGGCGATGCTGACCACCTCGATCTACAACCAGCCTCCGGAGCCAATCGACCTCTCGCCGGGTGCCCACAACCTGCACCGCGAGGGGGAGACTTCCGCTCCGGTGATCCCGCACCCCTCGCCCGCCGACATCCAGCCGTTGATTGCAGCCCGCCAGGCCGAGGTCGGGAAGGCGCTCCTGCCACCGAACTTCTTCGGACAGAATGACGGCGAGTCCAACATCACGGGATTCACCCAGGATTCCATGCTGGCCGCGGCCAAGGACCGGGTCCAACCCTACTACGATCTTATCCAGAACACGGTTTCGGATGTGATCTTTATGGCCAGCTCCCAGTTCCACGACTTCGGGCACCTGACCTACGGGCTGTCCTCCGGGGAACTGATCATCCCGCGCTACAACCGCAAGGCAGACTTCACGCAGGGGAACAAGGCTCCGGCCATGCCGGACTGGGCGAAGGAGATCCTGGCGGCGGCGATGCAAAAGACGACGGCTCCGGGTGGCCCGCTGGGTCCGCCGCTGCCGCCTCCACCCCCGCCGATGCCGGAGATTCCCGCAGGCCCACAGAATCCCTTCCGCCAGGCGGGTGCGGCTACGCCCCCGGCGATTGGGGTCAACGGCGCTCCTCCCCCGGGAGGTGCCGCCCCTCTGCCACCCATGGGTGGGGCGCAGCCTCCAGCCATGATGCCACCAATGGGCGGTCCTCCGCCAATGATGGGTCCGCCGCCGGGTCCGGGGATCGGCACGCCGGGATTCGTCAAGCCCGAGTGGACGATGACCCAGAAGCCTCCGGCGGGGGATATGCCGGAGTTTGTCATCAGCCGCGAGTTGATCGAGCGGATCAGTTCTCGCCCACGGGTGAGGATCAATGCGCTCTCGCTCAATGGGCGGACGACACTGATCAACTACCTGACGCAGGCGGTCAATGGCAAGTTCATGCGCCGCGAGACGGCGATGGAGCAACTGCCGGAGATCGAGGACACGCTGGCCGAGTTCGAAGGTATTATCGCGGAGGACGCGATTACGAATACCGACCTGCTACAGGCCGTCTACATGCCGCGATCGCTCTACGCACAGGGCGATATCGAAGCCTGGTCCCTCTACAACGCCATCATGCTCCTGACCAAACTGCAGGAACTGGGGATGCTGCCTGGAGGGATGGCACCACCCGGCGGGGGAGGCCCGCCACCGCCAGCCCCCAAGGGCCAAGCACCTATCAAGGAACCCCAGGGCCAGGTCGCCAACCAGGCGGCGGCGCAGGGCCAGGGGCCAGGATCGCAGGGCGCACCCGTTGGTCGCCCCGGATAAAGGAGTAGGACGTGGACAGCAAGACGGATGAGGTTCGTCGAGATCAGGCGGTCTACCGCAAGCGGCGGCGTCGCAAGAAGATTCGCGATAACGCGAGCAATGCCTCGCCCCAGTCTCCGGGGCCAAGCGGCGGCGGCGCGCTTCCCACTCCCGCAGGAGAAGCCCCTCGCAATCGAGGTGGAGGCGGCGGTGGTGGTGGCGGTGATGCGCCATCCAAGCCCGCTGCCCCCCTGGGCGATGTGCCTGAGGTTCGTCCCAATAGCCCGGTCTGGTCCGGGGTCTCCCCGGGGCGGGCGGGTGACTTCTTCACCGACCCGGGCATGGCAGCAACGCTGTGGCAGTCGAAGAATGGCTACGACCCCTCCCGGTCCTCGGGAGCCGCCGCCGTCTTCGATGACCTGGCGCAGTACGCCCCCGGCCTGTGGGAGTTGACGCAGGGCGCGACGACCAACAAGACCGACATGGACTTCGCGCAGTACCTGGACTTCGTGGACCGCTACCTGTCGGACTACAGCACACCCTTCGGTGAGGGCGGTGGTCTCTATGACGCCAGCTCGCTGATGGGAAATCTGTTTAACGGCAGTCTCCCACAGGGGTCCGGCCTCGATGCCATCCTGAATGACCCACTGATGGATGTGAACCAGCAGCGTTCGGCGCTCCTGGGGGTGATCCAGGCGGGTCTCGGCACCTCGCTACCGGGGTCGATCGTCAACTCGATCATGCATGCCATCGACCAGGAGGCCAAGATCTACGGCGGCGAGTGGAAGCTGGACGACCCGAAGCAGAAGTCGCTGCTGGAGTACCTCAAGACCCGACCGGTCATGCAGGGCATGTACTAGGAGTGATCCATGCCGTCATGGGGGAACGGACCAAACACCGGCAACCAGTTCTTTAATCCCCAGTCCCAGTATGGTGGGACATGGGCTCCGGGGGCGTGGGCGAGTACCGGCGTTGGATCGATCTATTTCGACCAGAACCCTGAGGCGGCATGGACACGCTACACCGCACAGCGCGGCGTGGATGCCATGTCCAACCAGGGGCAGTTCGCCCGCTCGCTGTTTCCGCAGGTCTATGAGGGGTATGAGGCGGCGCTTGCCACCAACCCCAATCTTCGCGTCGAGGACTATATCCAGGGCATCGATCCCTTCGCCATGTTCGATCAGCAGACCGCCGCCCAGCGTGGCGAGCAGCCAGCCCGGTTCGCGCCAAGGACGCGAACAATCGCCCGGGGTTACTGATGATGTTGGTCGGGGAAGTTCAGGATAGCCGCCTCTCCGTGGTGGATCCGTGCTGCTGCGTCATAGGCGGCGGCAGCTTCCTCTGGAGAGCGAAACGCCCCAAGATACGTCTTCTTCCTTCCGACCGACCCGGGGATACGAATTTGGGCGGCCCACTGCCTCCCGCCGTTCCAAAGCGTCACTCCGCGAAATCCGGTTCTGTTCCTTTGGACAGCATTGATCTGATTGATCGACCCATACGCCAGGCGAAGATTCTTCCTGGTGTTGTTGAGTCCATTCCGGTCTATGTGATCCACGGGGACGCCGGGTGGGGCGTTCAAGATCAGGCGATGCATCAGCATGTGCCCCTCATCCCTCTTCCCTTGAGCGTAGGCGTTGGCGTACTGAGTGCGTGGACCCTCTCGTACATGCCACTTGGGGTTAAACCCAAGGACCAGATCAACGTCCTCATCGTCAATCAGCGCGACGTATCCTTTGGACAGCGGAATCTCAGTAACCACATCGCCCTCCTTGGCTGTGGTCAAGCATACCATTTCAGGGGGTACTAGATGGACCGATATTCACCCGTCTACGGACAGCAGCGATTCCTCGACCAGCTTCTTGGCGGGCAGGCTGGTGCTGACGGTAACAACCGCTTCATGCAGATCATGCAGATGCTCAACGGGAACGCCGCGGGCAACGCGCCCATCGGCCCACCCACCCAGAACCCTGCCGCCGACCCGCTCAACAGCCCGTACGGGAGGGGCTGGTCTGCCCTGCAGCAGATGATGGCCATGAGCAACGCTGCCGAGATGCTCTCGGGAACCGGGGTGGATGTCCCCCCGTGGCTCGCGTCGGAAGGTGCGAGCGGTGGCGGATCAGGCGGTGGTGGGGCTGCTGGCGGCGGCGGAGGTGGAGGCGGCGGAGGCGGATGGGCCTATGGTGCCGCCAACCTCGACCCCCGGTTTGGCTACGGTCCTGACGAGGGGGCGAACGATCCGCGCTCTCGCGACCCCTTTAGCAATGGCATGTTCCAGCTTCCGGCGTCCTTTGTCTCGACGCTTCCGGCTGGGACCGACCCCTATCAGGCGTACTTCGATCAAGTCTACGGGCCTGAACTCGCCAAGAACCCGTACACCAAGATTCCCTCCTGGGCGTGGAAATACGCGATCGACGCCGAAGGTCGCGGTTATCCGCCGGGATCCTACGGGCAACTTTCGGACGGTTCATGGGTGACCCCGGATGGGCTTGACCCGCACGGGATTGACACCGGCCAGTACTCCATGGACGCTTTCGGGAAGAACCCTCCGGGGCAGGAGACGGGACCGGGCAGCCCCGGCGCGGACTTCGACCACAGCCGCCACCCCTCGCTGGTCGGGGGCATTCCCGACGGCAAGGCTCCGGCGCAGGGACCGGCCTTTGTTTCGGTCAATCAGCAATTCACTCCGAGCGGAGCTGGGGGTGGTCCATCACGGCGGCGCGAGGGCGCTCGTGGGGGGAATCGCGGAGGCGTGTGGTCCGGGCCAGCGCGGCGACCAAACCACCCAAACGGCGGATTCCAGGCCAACGGAGCCACCGCCTTCGGTGGGGGCGGACGCAACGTCCCCGCTGGCGGCGGCAACAGCTTCCCCGGCGGTGGGTACGCGATGCCCGGACAGATTGACCGGGGGATCCGCGAAGGTCGCCCCGACCGCATCCGCAACGAGCCAGACTGGGGTGGGCACAATGCGCGCCGCACCGGTGGCGGCGGCGACGACGTCGTGCGGGTGAGCGACAACGGACGGCGCACCCGCTATGCCGATGGCACCGTCGTGCGCGAGGGTAAAGAGCGGGATCGTGTGCGTACCCGATCCAACGAGAACGGGACCAGCACCAACATCACCATCTCTCGTGACGGGGGTCGTGTCGTATCCAATCAATCTGGTGGTGACGGAAATCGTGGCCGGAACGCCGGTAACGGCGGATCCGCTAACGCCAGCGCCGATCGCCAGCGAGTGGTCGAGCAGGCACAGCGCGCCGCCCAGCAGGCTAACAGGAGCAACGAGCGCCGCAACGATGCCAAGCGAGACGACCGGAAGAAGAGGTAGGTAATGCCAGCAAACCCGATCTTCGGAGGGTGGAGTAGCTACGCCCAGCAGCGTGGTGTTCCGCTCAACAACAATCCGAACCTCTCGGAGGCGGAGTACGCCGCGCGACTGGCCAGCCTCGGCAATCCGGCAGGCGCGCAGTCGTATGCTGACTACATGGCTTCCGACGACTATGCCGCAGGCTGGAGGCCGGGTTCCACCACCCCGGTGCAGACGCGCCCCCGCCCGAGCTTTGGTGACGTTTTCCAGTGGCTCCTTGGTGGTGCGCAGGGTCCGTGGCCGCAGCCGACTCCCACCCCCACGCCGACGCCCACCCCCACGCCGACCGGGAACTACGCCGTGCCGACGCAGTTGGGTGGCGTGCCGAACATCATCCCGGTGGGAGCAAACATCACGGACGGCACCACCACGACCGCGCCCGGCACCGGTGGCGGGACGACCACGCCACCCGCCACCACCCCTCCCTGGTGGCAGACCAATCCCTTCCCCACCACGGGTTCTGTGCAGGACATCCAGGCATGGATGCAGCAGTTCATCCAGAACATGGGCGTTCAATCCCCCTCTGGCGGCGGCGGGAACGGCGGCGGTGGATACCAGGCGGGCGGAGGCCCCGCTCGCACCCCGGACCCGTGGGGCAACACCACCACGAATCCGAACAACATGTCCTACCCGGCAAACTACCCTGGCATTCCAACGGGGAGCTACGTCGGAAACCCCAACAACATGTCTTACGTCGGAGCACAAAGCCCCACCCCGGCGCAGAACCCCACAGTGGTGCAGGAGTGGTCGAACAAGCGCCGGGGAAAGAGGTAGCCTGTGTCCTGGCTCGAGGCAATGGAATACCTCACGGACATCGAGGACTTCGCGCGCGGAGTTGGTCCCGCCTCGCGCAACGATCCGCGGGGCCTTGGTCCGCGACCGGGCGTCGGGACAACTGGGGTTGGCATCGATGCTGACGTGGGCGGTCCCGCCCGAGCCCCGCGTGGCGTCGGCGCGCGCCCCGGGATTAGCGCTGGCCGAGGGTTTAATCCAGGCAGCTTCGGCGGACCCCTGGCTGGCACCCGCGGCATCGGCGGTCCTGGCGGATCCCAGATGGACCTCAGCCTGGGGGGTGAGTTCGGGCGAGGCTGGTCGGCACTCCAGCAGGCGACGAATGCCCAGAATGCCTTTGAGTTGATTTATGGCAAGGAGGGGAACGATCCCTCCACCGGATGGAGTGACCCCTTCTTTGCGATGGCTGCCGAAAACTCCGGCATGCAGCGCCCGGTCTACGGCGAGGAGGGCGGGGGAACCGTTTCTCACGGAGGACAATCCACCTCTGCCTCGCCGGGTGGGGGAGCATGGGCGATTCAGGATCAGTGGGATGCGCACTACAGCTCCGCAAGCAAGATGACCGGCATCCCGGCGAATGTCATTAAGGCTTTCCAGGGGAAAGAGACTGGGCGCGTCACCGACTACACCGGGAAGGAGAACTGCGAGATTCGCCCCGAATCCGGATGCGTGGCGCTCAACACCGGCATCTTTGAAAGCACCGCCGCCTCTTACGGTCTGGATTACGAGCGGATTCGTGACGACCCAGAGTATGCCGCCTACGCCACCGGCGTCGTCCTGCAACACATTGCCATGGATACCACCGGATACTGGGGCACCACCCCGGGGAAGACCGTCCTCGAGGAGGGCGGATGGGAAGGCGTTGCCCGCATCTACTATGGGGGACAGGCTGGATACGCCGATCCAAACTGGCAGGATGAGCGTGGTGTCGGCGAGACCGCAGGTGAGTATGCGGCCACGGTGATGGGGTACATCAACCAACTCGATGCTCGCGGGACCACCGCCCCTGGAACCAACGGCCAGTCGATCAGCAACCCCAACCGCCCGGCCAGCAGCCAGGTGGGGTCGTTTAGCGGGAAGGCCATTGCCGACCTCGCTGATGACTACACCGGGGTGAATTATGTATGGGGCGGCATCCCCACCGAGAACCAGGATCCCTACGCCACGGGATGGGACTGCTCGGGATTCGTCTGGTTCATCATGGACCGGCTCGGCTATGCCCACACCGACATGGCCGGTGGCGTGCCACAGGGATCGCACCCGCAGGCACAGTGGGCGATCGATAATGACCGCTGGCGCGATGGTCTCGACCTCTCGCAGATGCAACCCGGAGACTTGATCTTCTTCGAGACCGGCCCTCGCATTGGCGGCGGTGTCGATCAGGTGAGCCCGACTGCGCAGGCCGCGACCCATGTCGGGATCTACCTTGGCGACGGCAAGATGATTAACGCCATGCAAGCCTGCGAGGATCTGGGGTCCTCGGCCCAGCCGGGGGTGAACTGCGGAACGGGCATCGTGGCGATCGAAGATGGATACTGGGACACCCGTGCGGTCGGGTGGGCCGATACGTCAGACATCATCGGCGGTGCCGCGCTTGATGCGAGCGGGACGACTCGTGGTGGCTCGCCGCCACCCAATATCACCGGGCAGGGCGCGGCATCCTCTCCGCCCCCGGCAAGCACCGCGGTGAGCACCCCGGCGCAAGGGGGTACGCTTCCCCGCCAGGATGAGCTGATCTACGGTTCAACAGGGAACGTGCGCTAAATGCAGAACCCACTCCAGGGGATCCTCGCACAATTCATCCGTTCCATCGCGGTGGATAACGAGCGACGTGCCAAGCCTGCGGCTCCCACGCCGCCTCGTGGCGTGCCCTCCCCCGGATTGGGTGCGGGATCGCTGCCAGCGCCGCGCAACAACACGACCGGAGCGGGGACGATCCGCGTTCCCGTCTGGACTCCGCCCAACCCGGTCACCCCACCTCCTCCTCCTGCACCACCGCCGAACAGCAATGGCACCGGAACGCTGCGGGCTCCAGAACTGGTCTCCATCCCGATGCCAGACCCCATTGGCGGACTGGGCAATATCAAGGACAACTTCATCCCCACCGCAGGCGCGCTGAAGGACGATCCCGGCGGGACGCTGGGCGCGGCGGGCGGAGGATTACTGGGGCTGACGCAGGGGCCAGCGAACAAGCGCAAGGAGGTCCAGGGGGAGCTGATCTTCCGCATCGCCAACTCCAGCGGACCTGAGCGAGAGATCTACACCGGGCTCCTGATGCCCACCTTCCAGGCCGCGAATGCGGCGGTCGATGCGGCGCAGGGCTCGGGGATTCCCATCCCCGGCGTGGGTGCGGGGAATATCCCCCTGCCCGGGGGAAATGAACTTCCCATCCCGCCGAATCCAGGCGCGCCGGGGTTTGGGTTCGAAGTCACCGACGCCGCCAACAACATTCTGCAGTGGGCGATCGAAAATCCCGACATCGTCAATGCCGCACACCAGAGGGGTGGCGGCATGGGGGTCTACCAGGCATACGCCGAGACCTTCAAAGACGACCCCTGGGTCGGCCTGACAGAGGAGGTTGTCGGCGACCCCCTCAACTGGGCGACTGGTGGCGGAGGTGCGTTGCGAGGAACTGCGGCCCGCATGGCCCCAGGTCTGGCGCGTGATGTGGTGCGCGGGGTGGGTGGCGTCCTCTCCGCACCCGACATCGCCACCGACGCGGCGATTGGCCTGGTGGGGAGGGGGGCGCGGGCCGGGGCGCGACAGGCGGGGAAGACCCGGGTAGGCGCGACGGTGGTCAAAGCCTTTGACACCGACGCCCGCACGAAGGCCACCACGACCCGCAATGCCGTGATGCGCGCCATCCGCCAGGAGGACGACGCCGGGATCATCACGATCTCCGACCCCATTGGCGCGCCTGCGCCTGGGGTGAGCGCCGCGGACCAGGCTGCCTCCGCTGCCGCCAACGACCCCTCCATCTATGTCTCGTCCCCGCGTGCGGCACGAAGAGGCAGCACCGACAAGGCTGACGCGGCGCACCGTGCCCGCATTCGATCAGCCGCAGGAGACAACAAGGAGGCAAGGAGAGCGGCCAACGCCGAGGTGCGTGACGAGATCAAGCTCCGCATGAGGACAAAGGACCGCCCCTCTGACGTCCAGACAAACCCTTGGGAGTGGTGGCGCATCACCTTCGACGCGGAATCTGCGGCAAGGAAGGCGGGGGGTAACGGCCCGCACCTCAACAACCATGTCGAGGACTCGATCGGGTTTTATCTGGACGAGATTGCTTGGAACCCCGACCCAGCGGCACAGGCCGACGCTCTCGCCAAGCTCCGCCAAAAGGGCTTGCCCACAAGGGGCGATGAGGGCGCGCTGGAAGAGGCCATCGAACTTGCCCAAAACAATCCCTACCGCAAGGGGGCCACGCCCACACCATCCGCCACGCCCACACCATCCGGCCCCACCTATGAGGCGCACTGGGATCTGATCCCCGAGCCAGACAGGGATCTGCTGGACTTCGGGATCAAGACGCCGGGTCCGTGGCAGCGGAACATGCGCGCCTCGGAAGCCTACATGCGCAACAAGGCCGACGAGATGATGCGCGCCTGGGATGGCGTGGCCAATGGCAGCATGAGCATTGCCGACGGCGAGGCGGCGGAGATGGCCTTCCGCGATGCCTCCTCCATCACCCAGCGCATGCTTGAGACCTGGAAGCGCAAGGCCGACTATGCCTATGCCTACTCCCTGCGCAACGGCACGCCGCTCGGCCCGGATTACGCCGCCTTCCAGAAGGTGGCCGATGAGCTGGACCGCACCGTCACCATGCGCGGATTCATTGGCGACGAGTCGGAAGATCTGCTGAACCAGACCTTCTCGGGCACGAACAAGAAATACGCTGGTCGCACCTTCCGCGATGTTGCGCGTGAAACACGCGACACCATCCGCCAGGACAAGCTCGACCTGGAGCGACTCCTGCTCAAGCGAGACACCCCCGGAGAAGTCCTCGACCCCGCAGAGACCAAGCGACTGACCCAGCTCCTCGACAAGTACCCCACCATCAGCAACGCCCAGCAGGCGATGAAGATGAGCGTGGATAAGGTCTGGAGCCGGGAGCTGACCGGCGAGTTCCGCGAGCACTTCGATGTCAAGGAGGTGAACCGCTTCTGGCGGGGTATCGACACCCTCTCCTCAAACTTCTCCACCATGAACCTGCTCGCACCATGGGCGGTGGGTCGCTACTACATCGGCAACCTCGCAGGTGATACCCTGCAGGTGGGGATGAAGCTGGGTCTGGACAGCGCGCTGGGGATGAACTTCGGTGAAGCCCAGAAGGTGATGATGGACTACGCCGTGCGCGGCGGGAATCCCGTTGACTCATCGCTGGGGCAGATGTATCTCGACTACGGTCGGGGAGGATTCACCCCCAACACCTTTGACGACACCCTGACCGACGCCCTTTTCGATCGCCCCAATGGCACGATGAAGCGGGCGGGCGGGCGGGCCACCTTCAACATCCCGACCCGCATGGCGGACTGGGGCTACTTCAAGGGGGCGCGTGCCGTCAGCAACGGCCTGGAGTGGGGACGCCGCACCGGGCTCCACGGCAGCCTGATGGACAAGCTGGCCATCGCCTCGCGCGCCGACTATGTCCGAGAGAACATGGACACCATCCTGCGCGCCGGGCTCGACCGCAAGGATGCCGAAGAGATCATGGGCGAGCTGGGGCTGCGCTTCTCCGGATCGGATGCTGGCGCAGCCTTTGGTCGTCGCGCCATGGAGAAGGGGGCGACGAAGGAGCAGGTCGAGAAGATTACCAACGAGATGGGACGCAAGTGGGCCAACAAGGTGAACGAGGCCGACAACGAAGCCCTGCGCCAGGTGAACTCGGCCCTCTTCAGTTATGAAACGAAGAACATCGATGTCTGGGCGCGGCGCTTCATCCCCTTCCACATGTGGGCCACAAGAGCCCTGCCCTTCTACGCCGAGCAGGGAATGCGCAACCCGGGCCTGATCAACGGCTACTACGCCCTGATGCAGGAGACACAGCGCCAGGCCGAGGAGCAGGGTTGGCCAGACACCCTCAAGACCTACCAGAAGTTCTGGGAAGGTCCGGGTGGCATTATGCTCATGTTCAACCCCATCGCCGCCGTAGGGCTGATGGATCTGGCCATCTTCCACCAGGGTGCGGAGAACGACTTCGAAGAGAAGAATGCCATCCAGAACGCCCTCGCCCTCAGTGAGAAGTTCGGTCTCGGACTGGCCCCCATCTGGAAGTCGATGTTCGACTACGCCGGACTTCTTGGCGACGGCCCCGCCACCGACCCCTTCGGCTTCTACCAGGGGTACAACTTCCTGCGCACCCAGGCCCAGAATGGCATCGCCCAGGGTTGGCTGGGCGAGGAGTGGCGCGGCACCCTGATTGGCCGACCCTGGGAGCAGGCACTCTCCAATGTGCGGTCCATCACCTCGGGAGTCACCAGCTCCCTGGGGATTGGTGAGCACATCCCCGCCGCCTATGTCTCGGGCGGAGATCTGCGCAAGGTCCAGAACCAGATGGTCGCCAACTCGGTAGCCAGCCGCGGCATGACGATGGATCAGTACTGGTGGTATGTGATCCAGGCACAGGGCAACCCGGATGGGGCGGAGGCGCAGTGGCTCAATGAGATCCACGCCGAGGTCGCCGAAGACTATGCCGATGCGGGCGAACCCTACCTGCGAGCCGTGACCGAGGTGAGTGAGGGTGAGGCCGGGGCTGCGCTCTGGCGATCCATCCTCCCCGGGCCGAAGACGGTGCGCCAGGAAACATCGCTGGAGATCCAGAGTATGGCGGGCGCGGCAGAGGATTATCTCAAGGGGAGGGACCGCAGCATCTCCGTGCCGGGACTGGGCCTACTGCCGGACCCCAATAAGGGTGGGGCAACCGACATTCTCGAGAGGATTGATCCCTTCACCCTGAGACCGATCACCGAAGAATCCCTGGCTGCACATCCGGAGCAGTTGGATGCGCGAGACCGCGCCTTCCTGACGAACTGGGTAAAGATGTTTGGCCGGGACTACCGCAAGGGTGATCTGGAGAAGTTGCTGCGAGGAGCGCAGGATATCAACCGCATGCAGAACCTCACCCCGGAAGCGGCCACGCTGGCCCGCCAGGATGAGGCGCGCGATGGGATGGGCACGCCCAAAGAGCAGAAGATGCTCAAGGAGTACAACAAGATCGGCTACGGCGAGCGGGCGGTGAAGATCAAGCGGCGCGACATTGACCTCTCCGTTGAGGACATGGCCACACTGGACTCCACCACTCGCTGGGCGGTGGCGGATGCCTGGCTGGCCGAGCATGACCCGGATGGTGAGGTCAAGCGGCTGCGCGACGCCCGCAACCTCTACGCCGACACACACCCTGAGCTCGCAGCCTTCGATGCCTGGCGCAGGGGATCAGCCAAGGACTGGGGCAGCGCCGCCGCCTACCGTGCTTATGAGGTGCAGGCGAACCCGAACTATGCCGCCTATATCGATCGCCAGACGGCACGGCTGCGTCAGCAGGGGAAGACGCCTTCCCAAATCGAGGCCGATCTCAACAATTTCCTGACCTTCAGCACCGAAGCCTTCTTCGCCTACCAGGGAAACCAGTGGGGGATCTACGATCCTGCGGCGATCGGCACCGGCCAGCCCTCGCCCTTCCCAACCGGATCGATCGCCGACATGCGCAGTGGTGGCGGAGGTGGTGGGGGGTCGGGCTCTGGCGGTGGGGCGACCTGGGAGGACCGGGTACGCACCGCGGTCGAGCGTGGTCACGCCGCTCGCCTCAAGCAGGTCGAACTGTATGGCCGCACCATCGACACCCTGCATCCCACCATCGCCGCCTCCATGTACAACGAGGCCCCAGAGGAGGCACTCCCCGGCGAAGATGACTGGATCTACAAGGACTACCTGGAGTTCTACCAACTGGCCACGCGAGAAGGGCAAGACGCCTCGCTGGAAGCCTTCATTGCCTCCACCGATCGGGACCGCAATGAAGAGTTGTTGTCAGGATTAGCAGGCCAGTAAAAAGACCATAGTCTATTTTAGGACAAATGAAGAATCCAGGCATTACCATGCGCGCGAAGGAGTGCATGGTTTATGTCAGAAGAGCGCGATTTCTTTGCCGACGAGCCCAGTGATGCAGAGATCGATGCGATCTTTGATGGGCCTGCCCCGAACGACGTAGCCTCGCCAGACGAGGAGCTTCCCGATGACTCCGAAACCGAGGAGGCCGACTCCGAGGAATCCGAGCTTGAGGGCGAAGATCCCGATGATGAGGGCGAAGATCGCGGCGACGAGGATGAAGAGTCCGAACCTGACGATGAGGACTATGTTTCTCCGGTTGATGATTTCGAAGGCTGGCTGAACGAGCTGGATGACGACGAGCGCGGCGTGGTCGAAGACCTGGTCGCGCAAGCCGAGGTCAGTCAGAACGTTCAGCAGAATGCCGTCGAACTCATCAATCAGGCGGCGCGTGAGATTCGCAAGCGAGACCTGGCGCTGCGGGCGATGGAGCAGATGGTCAAAATCTCCCAGCTCGCCCAGCGGGATCCTGAGCGATTCCGCCAGTTCCAGAACCAACTGGAGTGGGGTCAGCGTCAGCGTCAGCAGCAACTGAATAGCCCCGAGGCACAGCGACTGCGTCAGCTCGAGCAAGAGGCTCGAACCTTCATGGCCCGCCAGATCGAGTCTGACCATATGCGCGAGAACCAGCGCCACTTCCAGGCCACCCTTGACCATGTCAAGGCGGGCAAGCCGCTGGACATGGGGAATGGCGAGACCATTACCCTGAAGAATCTCAACCCCCTCGAAGAGCGGGCACTCGCCGCATCCCAGACCCCCGAGCAGTTCGATCGCACGCTCTACGAGTTGCGTGATCTGCGTCGTCAGCGTACCGAAGCCGCCCGCAATGCGAGCCAGGTTGACCGGATGGTCAATGGCCGCGACCGCGGATCGGTGCGATCCACCGGATCCGGCAAGCGATCCGCCAACTACAACAACTACGACCTTGACCAACTTGACCAGTATCTCGATGACATCGCCGCAGGGGCGAGGTAGGAGATAGACCATGGCACCGCTCGTCACACGGGGGATGATCAACTCATACCCCGTAGGTGTGACCGGGGGCACGATCACCGCGGATCTGTATATCCGCGAAGTCCCCGAGATGATCGAGTTCATGCGCAAGTACGACACGCCCATGCTCAAGCTGATGAAGCCTGGCAAGGAGCACGAGCACACCAAGTGGGAGTTTGGATCCGGCGACTTGATGTCCCGCAAGGACGCGACCACCGGCACCCACACCAACTCCACGACCACCCTCAATGTGGCAAACGGACTCAAGTTCCAGAAGTGGAATGTGATCCGCATCCCTGAAACCGGCGAGCAGATGCTGGTGACGGCGATCAGCTCCAACGCGCTGACCGTCTCCCGCAACTGGCCTGCCGGTGGCAACGGCGTGGCCCTGGGTGCCCCATCGGATGTGCAGATCCTGGGTGTGGCGATTCCGGAAGGCGCGGACTACGTGGACTCCCCCTCGCAGCAGGGCGAGCTGGACTACACGTACCCGCAGATCATGGAATACACCTGGACCTACACCCACCGCGGGAAGAACACCCCGAACTACGAGTCCCGCACGAACAACCAGTTCAAGGCCCAGCAGCGCCGCAAGGTGAAGGAAGCGGCCAACGACCTGGACTCCTTCCTCCTGCACGGTCTGCGCGATCCGGGCCTCGGCGACACCTCCCGCCCCTCGAGCATGATGGGACTGCGGCAGGCGACCGGCACCTACAGCGTGGACCTCAACGGTGACCCGCTCACCTTCGACGCCATGATGACCGCTGCCCAGACGCTCTATGACGACGTCGGCAAGGAGGATATGGCCAAGACCTGGATGGGCGGCATCCTGGCCAAGCAGATCTGGAACTCCTTCTTCAACCCGCTGAGGATGGCGACGACCTCCGACAGCAAGATCAATCTCACCTGGAACGAGGTCGAGACCGACTTCGGCACGATGAAGTTCGTGCTCAACTCCAAGTGCGATCCGAACGAACTGTTCCTGTGGAGGCCGGAAGACACCCGCATCGACCGCTTCCGCGGCGGCAACTGGAGCACCGGGATGTACGCCACCAAGGGTTGGTATGACACCGGGTTCCTGCGTGGCGACTTCGGCGGCTGGTTCGAAGCCTCCCGGCGGCGCACCCGCATCTACGACTTCGACACGACCAAGACCACGTATCCGTGGCTGAACCGAGCGGCCTAACCAGCAAGCAGGTTAGTGGGTAGCAGCGCTACCCACTAACTTCAGGAGCCACCATGGCAGCACGCACATCACACAACAACAAGCCAGTTGAGGCCACCGAGAAGCCGGAGGTTGGGGCAATCCCCTCGGGTTACCGGGTGCGCCGCAATCGATACGACCCGGATGCGAAGATCTTTCACTTCGTCAACACCGCCGCTCGCTATCTCACCGTCAAGATCGTCACCTATGACGACGACGATGCCGAGACGCTGGAACTGGTGGCAGAGGCGACGAAGGACAACTACGGCCCGTACATCCAGTTCAAGGACTGGAAGTTCGAGACCACATCGCAGCCAATCGCCCGCTTGATCATGAAGCGCGCGGCGGCAGGCGATCTCAAGCAGGTCTTCCCTGACGCGGAGAAGCAGTTCTCCCGTTGCCGCTACTGCGACGCCACCTTCTCCATGACCCGCAAGGGGCAGGAGGAGATGGGCCTGCACATCACGAGCAACCATGCGGACGAGGTGCTGGCCTACATCGATGACCAGATGGCGGCGGTGGCGGCGGCTGAGTCTGCCTCCCAGGAGGCGGTGGCATGAGTCGGCTGGGGAGGATTGCCCCGCTCTCCTCGCATGACGCCGACTTCACGGATGGTGCCGCTGAGGCGGCGATCACCATCCCCCGGCGGGCCGTCTTCTGCACGATCGATGTGACGGGCGCTGATGTCTGGATCACCGCTGAGGCGACCAACGCCTCGGTCGGCCTGGCCACCGACCCGCACACGAAGTCGATCAAGATCCTGAAGGACTGGGTGCTGCCCTTCGAGATGCAGCTCATGGACTACGGTCATGATCAGACGCTCAAGTTCTTCAAGTTCATGCCGGTGGCCGGGGCGGCTGGTCGCATCACCGTCAACTTCTTCGAGTAAGCCATGCCGATCCTGCCTACGACCCGGCTCCCGATCGCCCAGCGGCTGATCCCCTTCAGCTTCAATGGTGGCGGCGTCCCTATCAGCCCGGGTGTCTATGGAGATCTGGGGCTGGAGTGGGACGGCAAGCTCCAGAAGGTCATCCTGATCGGTCGCCCGGTGCCGGGAGATATCGAGATCGATATCTGGATCGGCCAACCAGAGGACTTTCCGCTGACGAACGCCAACTCGATGATCGGATCGGGAACCAAGCCCGCGCTGGTCAACGAGCAGTACGCCGTCTTCGAGGACTTCTCCGACTGGGAGACAACCGATATTCCGGACGGTTCGATCATTACGTACAGCGTCGAGAGCGCCAACCTGCTTGACCTTGTGACGGTCGAGATGGTCGTGCTCTCTCTGGCTATTTAGGAGGTAGGCCATGCCCACTGTGGAGAAGTACCACAACTGGGAACTCACCATGGGCCAGAGCAAGAAGCACGGGGTCAACCGCCTGGCCGTGCGGGCTACGAACCCGCAGAACCCGAACGACTATGTCATGGTGCGCACCGCCGAGAACGAGGAGAACCTCGACTATCGCACGCTGGTGATCCGCATCAAGCCGATGATCGCCCAGATGGAATACGAGCGGGCCAAGAGTGCGGATGCACGCAATGTCTGGCTCGGTCGGCTCCGCGCAGCGGTCGAGGCGAACGAGATCCTGCGCCTCGAGCGGCGCGCACAGAAGCTCGTCGGCGCTCCGCAGACGGATGACATCGTCCACAAGATCACGGGCGGCACGATCAAGTCCCGTGGCGGAAAGGCGAAGTAATGGCGCTACTCTCGCCAAATGTGGTTGTGGACAATCTCCCAGACCGTTCCCTGGCTTACGCCATAGAGACGGGCGAGCGAGGATTGGCTTCCCTCTTTGGCGCGGTAGGCTCTGCGGATTTCTGCCACGATGGAAGCGTTCAGCTTGGCGCTGGACTTCCGCTGTGTGTTTACGGCGGGGGTAACCACCTCAAGATGGTCGGGGTTGCAGCATCGAGGGTTTCGGCAGAGGTGATCAATGACCATTCCTTTGGGGATGGGACCGTGAAGTTTTTCGTAGTAGAAGCGATGGGCGAGGATGATCTTGTTGTCCTGCCCCAGGATTCCGTACCCGAAGTTCGTCCTTGCGCCCTGCCACTCCCAACACCCGGATTCGCCAACCACGTAGTTGTCGGGCTTCCTTCCGCTATGACCCTTTCGGAATCGGGAGCATTGGCCGATAACGTACCCGCGATCTCTCCGGCTTCGGGTCTGGCGATTCGTTGTCATTCCGCATCCGCACTGACACAAGCACTCATCCATGGCGGCCCTCCTTTGGGGTCATGGTACAGAAACTAAAGGAGGCTGTCAATGGCCACGGGTACTTTCAAGGCATACGGTCTCCTGCCGCAAGCGCTGTGGGACAAGGAGATCGATTTCAACGCCGACACGATCAAGGCGCTCCTGACCTCCAGCTCGCATACGCCGAACCAGGACACCCACGACTATGCCGACGACATCACCAACGAGGTCTCCGGCACGGGCTACACCACAGGTGGTCAGACCATCACCGGGAAGACCGACGGCTACACCTCGGGAACGAACACCTGGAAGTTGGCCTGCGATGACATTACCTGGACAACGGTGACGATTACGGATGTGAAGAACATCCACTTCATCGACACCACGCCCGGGACGGCGGGCACCAACCCGCTGATTGTGTACGCGGTGATCGATGCGATCCTCACCCCGAACGCCGGTAACCTGACGTTCGATCTCGATGGGACCAACGGGTTCCTGAGCAACATCGCAAGCTAAGAGAAGCGCCCCCGGGGTTCGCGTTCCGGGGGCGCTTCAGGCTGGAGGAGTTCGGGATGAGCGGGTTAGTCCTCGGGGAAGCAGGTCTGGCAGACAGCACAGGTGCTTCCCGTGCAGGCCAGGCCGCAACTCAGCCCGCAGGTGGGAATCTGGGAGCAAGTGCTATTGACGAAGGCGCACGGATCGGACGGCTCCGGCTCTGGATCGGTGCAGACCGAACAGGCCGGACACCCCGTTCCGAATCCGTTGTTACAGAACCCGTAACAGGTGGAATTACACCCACTGGCGCAGGCGTTGGCAACGCGCTTGCAGAAGGTGATAGCGGAAGCGTCACGGCTGCCATCCGAGCGAAGGGCAAGCGCCACCAGCGGCGCGGCGACGGCGAGACGAGCAAAGGCGAGACGAGTCAGTTTCTGATGCATGGGAATCTCCTCCTGCGAACCGGTGAAATGCTACCAGATGTGACAGTGGCCTCCTGATGGCAACCACACTCTTCTTGCCCAGCTCGTCCTCCGCTCCGGCCATCAGCCCCACCCCATCCAGTGGGTGGGATGTGACCGGGGGTCTTGATCGTCTCATTATGGGCACGAGTAAGACCAACACCGGGATGACTAGCAAGACCATCGCGATCACCAACGTCGCGAGTAACGCCACGCTCTTCCGCCAGTACATCTACGGGCCGCTGCAGGCAGTGACCATCGCGGCGAATGTGGTCTGGACGCTGTATATTCGTAGCCTAGAGGCTTCGACCTCCCTCAACGCCTTTCCCGGCACCGGGCTGTGGGTGGCCACCTCGACCGGAAGCCTGCGCGGGACGATCCGTGCCGGAGGAACCTCCGGCACGGGGGCGGAGTTCACCACTTCGCTCTCCTCCCGCCCGCACCAACAGTCCCCGCAGACATCCTCCTCTATCTCGGTGCAGGATGGGGACTATCTCGTGCTGGAGGTGGGGTGCATCCAGGGCGGTACCACCACTGCCGCCAACGCCAGTATGAACTTTGGCGACGACTCCGCCACCAACATCACCGCTGCCAACGACACCGCCGCTAACAACCCCGTGCTGGTCATCGCTACCGACTTTCTCATCTACAACCCGAACATCACGGCCACGGTGTCGTTGGGCACCATGACCCTGACGGGGGTGGCGGCGGTGGCGATCCGCGAAGAGGAGGGGGCGAGCATTGCGCTAGGCACAGAGACCCTGACCGGGCTGGCCATGACCGGAGCCAGCGCGCAGGCCAGGGCGACCGTAGATCTGGGCAGCATCTCGCTGACGGGGATTGCCGCCATCGCCGGATACACCGCCGGAGCCACGCTCTCGGTGGGCACGGAGACCCTGACCGGCATCGCGGCCACTGCCGCTGCATCTATCAGCGCGCTGCTCACTAACACCACCGAGCTGGTGATCGAGGGCACGGACCTGACGGCGGTAGTGGCTGATGAGTCGGGCGATTACTCGGTGCTCATCAATCGCGGCACGATCACCAACACCGGCATTGCGATGACGGTGCAAAAGTCTGACGTCGCCGCGATGACCACCGCCATTCTTAACCTTGCCGGGGCGGATGCCATCGCCCGGCAGAGCGCGAACGCCACCGCCTCCGTGGGCACCACGACCCTGACCGGAGTCTCCATGTCCGCCACGGAGCAGGAGGTGGGCACCATGACGCGCGGTGTGTTGACCCTAACCGGCGTGGACATGCTGGCCAAGGCGGCGGTGCTGGCGGCAATGGGTCACGGCACGCTCACCCTCACCGGCACCGCAACGCAGGGCCGGCTGGGCTTTAAGTTCTCGCAGTTCTCGGTGATCTAGGAGACGGCATGGCCTACTACGCAGGACAATCCATCAGCGACACGATCGCCATCGAGGACTGGGCGGGAAATCCCTCTGCACTGGATGCGAGTACGGTGCTCTCCAGCGTGAAGGTCACCCACGAATCTGGAACGGAGATCACCCCGGTCCTGGTTTCGAACTACACCCCGCAGGGCACCTACCTGATTACGTTCCGGACACGACGTGACCTGCCGGGTCTCTACACACTGGAGGCGGTGGCGAGCGAGACAAGCTGGCCATACAGCCAGACCTACCAGGTGCTCCCCGTGGAGCAGGCAGGTCTCCTGCCGGAGATTGGCGCATCCGGCGTGATCTTCTCCGATCTGCGCGCACGCATCGCCCACCAACTGCAGGATCTGCGCGAACTCACCGCAACAAGGGATGGAGACGAGTCCTCCTTTTATGACGAGAATGTCCTGACCGACTCGCTGAACCAGTATGCGGGCACGGCCTTCGTCATGATCAATGGGCTGGAGCCGGGGAATACCGGGGTAAGAAGGCGGGTTATTGGTTCGTCCGGCACGGTCTACAACATCCAGCTCGACCGCGCCCTCCCCGGACCCACCCGGCTGGGAGACACCGGCCACCTCTTCAACCTGCGCGGCAACGGCTTCCTGCCCGATGCCTATGACACGGTCATCCGCTCCGTGATCAGCGAGGCGTTTCCCACTTTCCTCATCGAGATCGAACGGGTGGTTTCGGCCTTCCCCGAGGACTCCCGGCGGGTGGCAATCCCCGAGGAGTTTGTGGCAGTCCACTCCCTCTACCTGGATGACGACAGTGGGTGCAACGATCTTCGCCGCATCCCACCCGTTGGCCGCGAGGGGCGCTACCGCAACGGATTCTCGGTGGACCGCGCCTCGCGTGAGATCGTGGTCAATGGCAACTGGTACGAGCCCGTGCGCGGCATGGACTATCGCATCGGCGGCTATGCCCGCCACCCCATCCCGAAGACCGACAACGACTATGTCGTCATCCCCGAGATGTGGCTGCGGCTGGAGGCCAGCTCGCGGTTGAGCAGTCGACGCCGACACGACTCTGAGGCGTCCGGCTGGGCGGTGGACTGGGGCAACGCTGCCCGGGTGGAGAAGGGTAATATCTACACGCCGCGCAAGGCGAACACAACCTTTTTGTAGGAGGCGTCATTGGATATAGAAGTAGCTCTCTCCAGTCAAGATAGCGCGAATCGCGGGTTGGGATACTCCGAACTTGCGAGCCAGAGCGCACTGCCCGAACTCCGGATGGCGAGGGATGTAGGTGCTCTTGACTTCACGCACCTGATCTTCGGTCAGCTTGGCAAGGTGGTGCTTGAATCCTCGGTACTGCCGACCTTTTGCGTTCCGATCTTCGGCGTTCTGCTGATCCGTCCCGAGGAAGAGATGCCCGGGGTTGCAGCAGACCATGTTGTCGCAACGATGGCAGACAAGCATTCCCTCCGGAATGGGTCCATTGGTGAGTGTCCACGCGAGACGGTGAGCGAACCAGTTCTTTCCCTCAAAACTCGCCTGACCGTATCTCCCGTTCCTTCGGGAAAGCATCCACTCCCAGCACGCATCGGGATCGCCAACGTTCACTCTGCTCCAGAAGTTCTGTGGGGTGTTTCGTCGATTAGGCATAACTACCTCCACTCTTATTATACAGGACTGTTCCTGTGACCGACGGACGACAGCCGCGGTCGCTCTCGCGGCCCTTCCCCACCATCGTGGGTCGGCAGCCGATCGGCGAGCCGCCACCCACCGCCAGCGTCTCCTACGCCGGTCAGATCCGGACCTTCATCGGCGTATCCGGATATGTGGATGGCCTCTACATCTGCGACACCAATCTCGCCGGAACGTGGGGCTGGTACAAGATCCATGGCCACGGACAGCCACTGGGCGCGCAGACCATCAACGGCAACCTCACCGTGGCCGGGAACATCTCGGCCACTGGAGGCGGAGACCTGGCCGTCGATGACATCAGCGCCGACGCTGGTTCATTCAGCACACTCTCAGCCAGCACGGTCAATCTCACCACGCTGAACTTTAGCGGCGGCACACCGTGGCGCACGATCCTGAAATCGTCGGTCGTCTCACACGATCCCCCGTCCATTGCGGCGGGTTCGGTGTATACGTTTTCGATCCCGCTCTCCGGTGCGGCGACGAATGATGTGGCCATGGTGACCGCGTCAGGGTTGACCATCGGGATCGTTCCCTACGCGGTGGCTGGAACCAACGAGGTCTATGTCTGCATGCAGAACGTGACGACAGGGACAATCAATCCGGTTGGGAACAACTGGGTTGCGGCGGTGATCAAGTAATGCCTGCCCGAACGATTTTTGCCGAAGACGATATTCACATCGTGGTGACCGACCCTGTGTTGGGGTTAGTGGATGAGGAGATACGGCTGCCGGTGGTCCCGATTGGCGGTGACAGCCGGGAAGTCACCTCCACCCATGTCGGAGCGTTCCCGCCCAAGCAGGTCATCGGCGAGTGGGATGGGGTCTCCCACCAGATCATGTCCTCCTTCGTCCAGTCTTCGTGGATGGGCGGCGGGCAGATCACGGACTCGCAGGAGGCTTCCGATACCGACCGCTACTACTCCATCGCCTCGCTCGAGACGCGGTTCGTCCGCTCACTGACCCTGCTGCCCAAGGCCACCAAGATCACCGGCCCCAACCAGGATCGGGTGCAGATGCTGGGAGACCTGGTGGTCAACCGGGTGCGGCGCACCTACGTGGCCTTCGGAACGGCCATGCGCCGCATCGAGGGAAACCTCTTGACCGGATCCTTCACGCTGGCGGCGGATCCCGTGGCGGAGGGGGTGAGCTTTCGCATCGGCGGGGTGAACACGCTCTTTATTCCGCTCGGCGATGCCGGATACCAGACCTTCGACGGGACCACCCTCTCCAGCCTGAACACCTCATTCGAGCCGATCGGATTCTCGATCCACTCACGGAAGATCTGGGCGATCGATGCTGATGGCAATATCGCCAACTCCCTGAACGGAACCACCTGGACCACGGTCTGGCAGGTGGATGCGGCCCATATCAATCGCGGTCTCGTCACCTACATGGACCGCTCGGAAGCCCCGGCCATCCACACCATCGCGGATGATGCCGTCTTCGCCTTGGATGAGGGGGTGCCCGCTCTCTACGAGACCGAGCTGTCGTATCCACCCACCTCTCGCACGGGCGTGGCCTGGGAGAAGTGGCGCACCGACCTCTATGTAGCGATCGGCCTGGGCCTGTTGCGCTACACCCTCGGGACCATCAACGCCGCCGGTCTCGACCGCGACGACTCCGTCGGCCTGGAGTACTCCGGATATATCTCCAACCTCGAGCGCGGGTTCAACGACCTCTTCGCCTCGATCAACCCCTTCAGCATTCCGGGCGCGGTCGACGAGGAGTTCGTGGTTGATCACGGCCTGGAGGTGTACCTCTCCGGCAAGTTTGCCACCGCCACCATCATGCGACAGAACGGGGGTGGAGGGTGGCACACCGCCTGGCGAGCTCCCTCTCCGGGCGGTGAGATCACCACCCTGATGACGGCATCCAGTGGCGATGACTACCGGCTCTACTGGGGGTGGAAGGGTGACCTCTACTACCAGCAGTTGAGCACCGATTTCGACAACCCGAAGTACAACCCGACCCAGGAGTTCGAGCCTGATGGAGAGCTGATCAGTTCCTGGCTCGACATGGGGATGCAGCTTGACCGCATGACCCTGGCCGCGATCGAGACCCGGGTCGAGTTTGCTTCTGAGTCGAACCGCATCAACATCGACTACCAGATCGACTCGGATGATGTGATCAACAACTGGCGACCACTCGCCGAGATCACCAGTTCTGGTTACAAGCCCTTCCGCACCGGGGCCAATGGGGAGTTCCCCACCGATCAGGTCGTCAAGACCCGCTACGACGGGGTAGGGTTCGGTCGCATCCGATACCGGGTGCGCATGCGATCCACCGATGGCAAGACCCCCATCATCAACAACATCATCATCTCGTTCATCAAGCGCATGCGCAGGCTGCGCTCCTTCGAGGCGCGCATCAACTGCTCGATCGATGCTGAGTCGGACCAGACGTACGGCCTGTCCAACGAGCAGCGGCGGGCCATGCTGCACCGGCTCATCGACTCGGAGACGTTTATCCCATTCCTCTATAAGCAGGAGTGGATCATGACGAAGATGAGCTTCTCGACGGGGCCGGAGTTTGTCGGGGCGGACTCACGGGGCGATGTGGATATCACCCTGCTGGAGTCCTGGGAGAGGCCCGCGGGTGCCTAAGTCCAACGACCGGCCCAAGGGCAACCGCGCCAGCCGACGACGCACCGCCGGTATCCAGACGGTCAAGGGTGTGCAGAAGGTGGCGAGGCCACCCGCCCCGCTGCGTGGCGTGCAGCGCCCCACAGGTCTGCGCCGATACCAGTACACCGAGCGCCCGGTCCACCAGGATTCGGTGTGGCTGGTGCCGGATTGGTTCGTCGGCGGCAACAACTCCGCCGACGAATGGCCACCCTACATGGCGCTCACCCTCCTGCTGGGTCCGCCAGATCAGGACAACTGGACCTACCAGACACGAACCTCGCTGGCCTTCGGGATCCTGGGGACGGCCAAGCCGGACTTCCTCATCTTTCAGGAGCCGTTCCTGGTCATCCGTGTCCAGTCCGATCGATACCACATCGCGGTCAACTCCTTCAAAGCTGCCTCCGACTTCGAGCAGCGCACGTATCTGGAGCGCATCGGCTACCGGGTGATTGATGTGTACCCGCAAAATTACCAGCCAGCGGTCGAAGATAACGGAAGGAGGATTATGAGAGTGATGAGAGATGCCCTCAACGGACGCCAGGACGCGAACCCTCGAGAGCTCCAGACATCCAGGGCTAGGGGCTAAGTAACGTGCTTCCACGTCTTCCCTCTTGCGGCATACCACACAATCGCGTCAGTAAGGTTGAGGGATTTTGCGATCTCAAATATCCTCTCCCCTGCTGCGGCGCGGCTGCGAATTTCTCTCACAATGTGTTCATTTATTACGGAAGTGTGGACGGACTCGCCTTTGATGTGCCTCCCTTTCGCAACCTTATCCTTTTGGTTGTCTTCGTGGGAGCCAAGAAAGAGGTGGTGTGGATTGACACAGCGAGGATTGTCTCCGCCCGGACAATCATGGCAGACGTACATCCCCGCCGGAATTGGTCCATTAATCAGGGACCATGCGACTCGGTGGGACTTGTATATCCGGTCAACTCCATCTCGCCATATGTGAATCTCGCCGTAGGCTTTCCTGCCCGGAATCCACAACCAGCAATCTTCACCCCCGCGCACGTCGACCTTCGACCAGAATCGTGCGATATCTTTGGGGGTCAATTCAGGAATGGGGATATCATTGGGGATCATCGCTACCTCCTAACAGGTACGGTGAATAGGGGCGAGGCTGGAACCTCGCCCCTCTAGTATACAGGAGGTAGACATGGCGCTTCTTAACAACAGGGCTTTGGATGTGGAGACTGCCGATCCGATCACCACGGGCAATGCCATCATCCGCGCCCCAGACGGATCCCAGCTTGCCAGCGTGGCGGTGGATCCGGTCACGGGCTTCGCCGGGTACAAGGCCAACCACCAGCCGGGCATCGTCACCTGGGAGTTCGAGAACGCGGACCAGAAGAAGATCGTCTCGGGCAATGCCTACGGCCAGTCACAGTACGTGATGACGGCGGAACTCCCCGAGGTCTTCCAACAGTACGGCGATGGCATCGTCAAGGGGTTACTGGTCACGGCACCGGGTGGCATGAATATCACGGTGGGGGTGGGTGGCCTCTTCAATATGGGGATCTACGATCCGGTCTATGACCCGGAGACGATCGCCATTGCTGCCGCCAACCCGAGCAACCCTCGCATCGACCGCATCGTCTCCCGGCTGAACCGCACCGGCACCTTTGCCGGGAGGATCGTCTATGCGGTGCTGCAGGGAACGCCCGCCGCAACACCCACCGTCCCCGCATTGACCCAGACAGCGGATATCAACGAGGTGGAGGTGTGCCGTGTCACAGTCCCGGCAGGAGCTACTTCGATCGTCACTGGAAACATATCAATTGCCGATCGCCCTGCAGCGTCACCTGCTACGGGAATTGCAGACGGATCCATCACTCAGGCAAAGCTGGCTAAACCTTCAGTTGGAACCCCTGAAATCTTTGACGGATCTGTCACGCTCGACAAGCTTGCGGCTTCTGCCCGACAAACCGGACAGGGACTTGTCCCGGGGCTGATCAGCTCCTACTGGATCAGTGCGCAGAATGTGCTGGGCGGGCAGTACCCGGCGGTCTCGGGCTCGGTCTCTGGCGGGTTCGGCGGCGGGACGGCCACCGTCATCCCCGCGGCGAACTTCGATGTCTCGACCCAGGTGCTGTACGCCTGCCCGATCTACATCCCAAGGGCAACCACGATTACCGGGGTGGCGGTGGATGCCATCTCTGGGGGCGCGTCGGTGGTGGCGAGATTCGGGATCTACAATGCAGGCACGAATGGCCTGCCCACCTCGCTGATCGCCAGCGGAGACCTCGGTACGCTGACCATGACGGCATCCGGGCCGCAGACCAAGACGGTGAGCCCTGCGGTCTCCATTGCGGCAGGCTGGTACTGGGCGGCAGTGATCTTCTCAACCACCACACCCATCGTCCAGGGACTGCACAGCATCCGCGATTTCTTCGGATCTTCCGGACCCGGAGACAACACCGCCTACGGGTTTTTGCAGGGGGTACACTCGCCGGGAACAGCCTCGCTGCCGCCGACCTACCCCTCGCCGGGCGTCTCGGCAGCCGGTCCGAACATCTACTTGAGGACCGGCGGTACGTAAGGAGGAGATATGAACATCAACACCGCACTGCTCGTCATCGTCATCTTCCTGCAGCTCTTCTTCCACCCGGCGTACTGATGGGCGTCAAGGAGTATCACGCCAAAGACATGTTCTTCTCCGGCCCAACGTGGGAGGTGCAGCCGGTCACCATGGACAACGGAGAGATGGCGGTCCACCTGTGGCCGCTGGCTGATCAACATCCGGACGCCTGCCAGCTCACCCCAGATGATGCGATAGATCTGGCGGTCGCCCTCGTGAATGCCGCTCGCTATGCAAAGAACGGGGGTTTCCCGAAGTGAAGCGCACCGCATGGGAGCGGATTCGCGACCAGATCTTTGGCCGCAAGCCCACCGCCACAACCACCACCACGCCGCGCCCGACGCCGACCACCACGACGACGCCTGCGCCAACGCAAGCAGATCCTCGTGACAAACTCGTGACATGGGCGAGGGCGCAGGTCGGCAAACCCTACGCCACCTATCGTGACTGCTCTGGCTTCACGGCTGCGGCCTACCGCCAGATCGGGATCACCATCCCAGAGGGGAGTGTGGCGCAATGGGGTGTGGGGCTGAATGCAACGGGTCCATGGCAACCGGGCGATCTCATCTTCTGGGACACCTTCGGCCCAGCCCCCGGGCATGTCGCACTCTATGTTGGCAACAACAAGGTGATCCATGCGCTCAACGAGCAGCGCGGCATTGTCGAGAGCGACATCAACGCCAATATGGGCGGACCACTTATGGGGGGTCGCCGACTGCTCCAGACGAATCCAGTCTACGTTCCACCAACTGTCAGTACTGTCAGTGCCAATTCGGACTTCCGGAATCTCCCTCATCTCACGGAGAATCAGGTATGCGCCATTCTCGCCGGGACACCTATGGCCGAGGAATGCGGGGCCATTTGGAGGGCGTCAAAAGGCGACCCCCTGCCCGTCGCTCAGTCATACATGGAGTCTCGATACGGGGAGGATGCAAATGCCAAGAAGGCGAGGAATGCCCTGGGGTTGATGGATTATTCGGGGAAGAACCCGACCTTGAACATCAACATCAACGGCCACATCCTGCCACTCCGCAAGTTCAACACATGGGCTGAAGGATTTGCGGAGTGGCGGCGCAGGGTAGACGACCTTTCCTACCCCGGAGGTGGAGGTTGATGTTCTTCGGGGAAGTTGGGCCTGCAGAACTCTCCGTGGTACTGGCGGCAGGCTTTGTCGTAAGCGACTGCCGCCTCCTTAGCCGTGTCGAATATCCCAAGATACCGAGGGGATCCGGGTGCAGATATCTCTGCACGCCACCTTCCGGCCTTCCCTTCCATGGTCACACCTTTGAATCCGCTTCGGCAGTTGGATTTTGGCCCACGATTCACCAGATTTTGGGACTTGGTGGCACACCTCAGATTAGATCTTCGGTTGTTCAAGGTATCGCCATTGATGTGATCCACATCTTCTGGGCAGTGGCTCATGATCTGGCGGTGCATCTTCTGGCTAAATCCATCCCTATTTCGATAGGCGTACCACCCGCCAACACCACCCCTGGTTGCACTCCAACTGTGGGACAGGATCTCGGGAGCATCGACCTCGTCAATAACCGCCACCAATCCCCTGCTCAGGACAACCGACACCGTCCCGTCACTGTGGAAAATGCCCGGCCTTGGGGTCCATCGACAGGCGTGCGAGCAGAATCGGGGGACACCTCTGCGCCTCCCTTTACTGCACCCTCGGGTAAAGTGCTTTCCACATCGTTCGCAGGTAAACTGAAATGGCATTCCGGCCTCCTTTGCAGGCTGGTTCGCTGGGGGCGGAGCGGCAATCTCCGTCCCTTTATTTTACCCCAAGGGGTGGTGTATGCCTAACGAATGCACCGGGGTGTACTGCCCCGAAAACATGAGCCTTGAGAGGTTCGTCAAAATTTACGTCTCCGGCCCAGGAGAGGGGTACGCGAATGGTGAGACGGCGGCTTCGGTCAAGTACTACTTGGACGAGACCGTCAAGAGAATTGGGCGCTACCTGGCGCTACCAGACACCAAGCCCACGCCCGGAACGACTCCGCCGCCGTCGTCACTGCCGCAGGGATACACGGCACACGCGGTGCCGGGACTCGGCGCGCCGCTGATCCTGCCGTCAGACATCGGGTTCCGGATCAACCTCACCCCCATGGGCGTCACCGGGAGGCAGGGGAAGGAGCTTCAGCCACCCTTCCAGGTCACCCGCCACACCACCAACAACCCGAACCCGGGGACGGGTGCATGGATGCACTCCAACTGGCAGAAGAATGGTGCGGAGGGGAACCCGGGGATTGCGGTTCATGCCTACGTGGACGACGAGGAGGTGGTGATCACCGTCCCCTTCGATGAGCAAGGGGTGCATGCAGGGGACTGGCGCAACCAGCAGTCGGTGGCCACGGAATTGTGCCGCAACTCCGATCTCAATCGCGATAAGGCGGAGCGCAATGCGATCGCGCTGGACGCGGCCATCCTCCACGCACGCAACCTGACGGTTGACGACAACCTGTGGCCACACACCAATGGCGGTCACTGCCCCCAGCTCTCGATGTCGTGGCCGGAATACGAGCGCCGGGTCAAGGTGGCCCTGCAGAAGTTGAAGGAGTAGAGCATGGCACAAAGCAACCCGAGCCCCACCCCGTGGACCGGGAACGCCGTCATCACCGGATACATCGTCTCCGGCATCGTGGGTGGGATCGTCTACTTCGCCAAGACCAAGGGCCATGAGATCGACCGGGACAATCAGAACGTCCTGGTGGAATTGCTCTCCGGCCCGGTCGGCGAGGTCGTGGCGCTCGCCACCGCGCTGATCATGGCAGGGTACAGCCGGGCGCGGGTGTACTCAGAACTGAGCGTCAAGGATCTCACGAACCGCGAGCGGCCACCGGTGCCGGAACCGTGATGCCGCACCGTCTGCTGTATCGACATCTGCGAGAGCACCTCTCCGTCCCCAGGATGCCGATCCTGTTGGTGCTCTGGTATGTCGCAATCTGGTTAGTGGTTCCCCGCCTAGTTGATATGGGCGTCCCCCGCGAGGTGCGCTTCATCTTTCTGGCGATGGGTCCGCTGATCGGGGTGGCTATGGGACCATGGCTCTTTCCATTGCGGCGCTAGAGGGTGGACACCACGGCGATGCTGGTCTCCGCAGTGGCGGGGCTCTGGAGCGTGCTCACAGCGGTGGTGTCCGGGGCTTTGCGTTGGCTGCTGATGGAGCGGGCGCGGCTGATCGAGATGTACGAAAAGCAAATCGCCACACTCAAGGCCGAATACGCCGCGGAGCTTGCCCGCAAGGAAGCCAAGCTGGAGGAGGCGGCGGACCTCGCCCGACGACAAGCCGCCTCTCAGCAGAACCAGATCGAATTGCAGCAGCGTATGATCGAGACACTGCAATCAACGCTCGGGCAAAGGCACACCCCGTGATCGGGTGGTTCCTGGACCTGATCGGTGTGCATGAAGTTCAGCCTCCACCCATTGAGATCCCTGTCTCGCCCTTCGGCGAGCACCGCCTCGAACAGGCTCGCCAGATTGGCGAGCAGACGATCAACCTCGCAGATCGGGAGACGGAAAAGGGGCGACAGAAGCTCGTGAGCTGGCAGGATCTGTTCGACCCGGGCTGCTCGTCGTGAATCCCGATGTGGCGCTCCTCAGTTACATCTCGTTCTTCGAGGTGCTCTGTGCCGTGCTCATCATCAAGCGCGAGCGGCTGGGCTGGGCGCTCTTCACGAAGAACATCTCCTACGCACTGGCCTTTGGCTGGGGTGCGTTGATGACTGCCTTTCCCCACCTCGCCAACGAGGACGGGAGACGCATCATCCGGATCGTCGTCGCCCTGGCGATTACCTGGGCCATCTATGAACTCATCGCGGAGCGTGTGCGGCACTGGCGAGAAGCAGGAAGGGGGTGATGCCCATGCCTTTTACTCCGTACGAGCCCTTCAAGCAACAAAGCCCCTGAGCGCAATGCTCAGGGGCTTTGTCTTGCCGTGACCCTCTGACGGTCACGGCACTATACCCGATTCAGCACCTCCAAGATCTCATCCTCCCACGGCAGCCAGAGGTAGACCTCGGTTGGGGTGTGGGACATCTGGTGAAGCGTGACGTACTGGGCGAGCGAGAGTTTGGATTTCGGACCCAGCTTGAGTTCGATCGCCAGCATCCGCTCACCGCGCCAGGCCATCAGGTCCGGAAACCCCGGGTTGTTCTTTCTCGAGTCCTTGTCGTGGAAATAGCTCCAACCCAGATGCTTCAGATACTCCTCGACGGCGTCTTTTTGAAACTGATCCTCGCTGGTGTACAGGTTCCCGGGGTTTGGCGTCTTGATGTGAGCGACCATCGCCTCCATCGTGGTCTCGGGCGTGATCCTCACGCGGGATATCCTCCGTCTCAATCAACTTCCACGCTCGGACATGGATCTTGTGCATGCCCTCGTAAGCGCGTAGGAGTTCTTCGTAGTGACGCAGAAGGTCTTCGGGGTATCGAACACCATCTACAACGACAGAGGGCCGTAGCGTGGCCCCTGGCGTCTCACAGGGGCATTCCTTGATTCGAGGTGATGTCCGGGACATATCGTATCTCCCCGTCTCGTGAAACAAAAGCGAAGCAGTCCTGCCTCCCCTTGTCCTTTGGCTTGCTGAGTTGGGATGCATAGATATCCCCGGTCACCGTCTTATTCCACGTTCGTACCTCTATGCGATACGGAACTCCTGACACGTTATAAGCAACGAGATCGCACGGGCATGATTGCGATAGGGCGCGGAATACATGAAACCCGCGCTTCATGAGATCAGTGGCCACCATCATTTCATGGATGGCTCCAACGGTTCCGCTGGACACAGAGGGATCGTAGATGGAGCTGATGGTCTGGACGGAAAGGCGGCTGCCGCACGATCTGCTGCATGACTGCTGGCTAGGGAGCGCGATGAACGACTCCCCGCAGATGGGGCAAACCTTCTCGATCTTGTTTTCGGTATATTGATTTGGCATCGTGACCCTCCTACGGTCATGATCAGGGGCGGGACTGCTACTCCCGCCCCAATTTTACCCCACCTCCTCTTCGCATATGCAGTACTCGGGAAGATCCTTTTTAACCCTCTTCCCTCGCGACTCCAACATCTCCCAAGACCTCTGGAGCTTTCTTTCCTGCTTCTTCATCTCCTCATTGGCCGGTCCCAGCGCCCGCACCAGGATGCACATCATCTGCCTCCGCTCGGTCGGTAGGCAGGTCTCGTAGCGGGTAATCGCTGTCTGGAGTTGTTCCATCTCGCCCCTCCAAAAACTTCTCCAGCACCTCGCGCGCGTCCTGGCCGGTGTCCTCAACGCTTGCGTACTCCAGATATCCCCAATGGCAAATGTCAAGCACTTGCCAGAAGCCAGTACCGAGGTGATGTACCACCAACCACTGCCCATCCTCGCTCAGGGCGACGCGGGCGCGGGGTGGGGGTCGCGGGGAATCTCAGGGCGTGCCGCCGACACCCACTCGCTATACGAAGCCTCCGGTTCCGAGTGCTCGTAATAGCGATCGCCAAACCCAGCTTCATAGCCAGCGATATACGCAGTGCGCTCCTCCACCACGGCGCGGTCAGGCATTAACTCCCTCCTCTCGCAAGCGTTGCTTTCGCTGCCCCCAGCGATTGACGATATCTGGCGACCCATAGCGATACCATCGGGAGTAGTGCGTCATGCACATGCCCCGGGAGTGCAGGGGGCGCTCGCAACCGTCAACGCTACACTTCTCCTCCCTCTCGGCCTTGAAGACGCGACGATAGTGAAGCTCGCAGAGCCGGAGCTGGGCTTTCTTGATGGGGCGCTCGCACCCCGGGTGTGAGCATGTTCCACTAACCTTCGGTCTTCTCTGGATGATGAGATTGGTGATCTTCCCGTGACGATGGAACTGCGCCAGATGGGCCTTGCACAAGCCCAATCCGTAGTGGGTTCTCCCGCACCCCTGGACGATGCAACAACGCGCCTCCGCCTCGCAGAGCTTGGTTGGCTTATCTCCCCGCCGCATCAGGAAGCCCTCTTTCGCTGAACCTGATTCTCCACATCCTGCAGCGCCTGCTCGTAGCCGATGTTCCAGCACACATTGGCGATGGTGGCCTCCGGATCTCCAGGCCCCGCGACCCGGTGGACCGCACTCTTGAGATGATTGCGTGCCGTGCGGTTGGCCAGGCTGATCGCGATGGCGATATCCCCTTCCGAGAGGCCCCGGCAGCGCAGGATCAGGGCTGTCCGGTGCTGGGGGAGGAGGCGATCCCAAAGCTCGCGGAAGTTCGGGATCTTGCTCAGTGCGCTCTCGTTGACGACCGGCATTTTCATTCCGCATCCTCCTCCTTGCCGTACACGTTCTTGTAGGCTTCGGCGTCCACGCGCAGGAACGTATCCATCAGTTTGTCCACGGAGTCGAGGTACTCACCCTGGGTGAGAACGCGCTGGCGCGAGACCAGAATCATGATCTCTCCGTCGTACCCGCAGGTGATGTCGTAGTCGTAATCCTCGGTGGTGCGCCTGGTGGTGGTCCGGCACTTCGCACACAGCCAGATGTCATCGTGCAGGCCGTCCGGGGGGAGCATGGCCCGCAGCATCGGGCCGATGTCTGGAGGGTCACTTTTCATGTTTACTCTCCATAACATGCGATTGGTTCAACAGTTTCTCGATTGGTTCAACGGTTTTCGGCGATTGGTTCAACAGTTTTTTTCGAGCACTTTCCGCATGGTTATGCGGTTTTCTCGATTGGTTCAACGGTTCAACGGTTCAACAGTTTCTTTTTCCGTTGAATCGTTTTCCGCGTCCGTTTTTAACGTTTGATCGGCCCACGCGGAGATGTTGACGCCCCTCGACCCCCGGCGTGTGGAGATGTGGACATGGATGGTGTCCGCCTGTGAGAGATCGAGTCCGTCCATGACATAGAGGAAGAGGGTTCCAGCTGCTACACCCGCCTCCTCAACGGTCACGGACTCGAGCGTAGATTCGGGTTGCACTGCGTCCTTCTCCATGGTGCTCCTCTCTGATGGTTCCGTCGGCGATGAGGACGTCGAGGACGGCGTCGAGGTCTGCTGCCTTGACCTTGCCAAGCCGTCCGATAAGATTCGATCGAGTAATGCGGCCTCCAGCTCCGTCAAGTAGGGCAGCAACTCGATCAGGGACTGGAGTTGCATCTGGTCCGCGAGTTCTCTTGACAGGTCGGTTTGCTCGTAGCTCACGTTGCCTCTCCGTTTCTCCGACAAAGGCCCGGTAGTGCTTCTCGAGGTAGCTGGCGACGGCGATGCCCTGCTCCACCGCCGCGGAGTCCACTCGCGTGGTGGGGTCACGCTCCGCGGTCCACAGCGCATGGTTGATGAGGATGATCCTCAGGCACTCATTGCGCAGCTTGGAGTAGTAGGAGCGCATGGTGTCTGCGGGCTCGGCGCGGGCGATCTCCGCCACCTCGTCATACCAGGACTTGAAGAGCACCCCGGCATCGCGGGTGAGGCCGGTCATGATCCCGATCGGCTGGCCCGGATTCATGGCGGCATAGGGGAGGTCATCCAGCGCTTCAGCGATCTCAAAGATGTCCTTCTCGGTTTCATGTGAAACCTCCTCGTCACACCAGAGCGGAACCTGCAGCCGGTGTGCGGTGAACAGGATCCGCTCCATGAAGCCATCCACCAGCGAGGGGTCGGCGTGGACCATCGGCAGCATCGAGGGTTGGATGCCGGTGATCACACTCACCACGGGCGAATAGATGGCCGCGGAATAGTTGTCCGTCTTGCGGTCGGTGAAGATGTTGGCATTGCTCCACATCGACAGCCACTGCGCCCGGTCACCACCACGACCACCACGGTACGCATCCATCCCTCCCACCCACTGAGTCATCTCGTCGTAGAGATGCACCATGCCCGGTGTGTACTGCAGGTTGTTGGTGGTTGCCTCGAATGTGGTGTTCGTGGTAACAATCCGTCTCCGCTGCTTAGGACTCTCCGATAGGAGAGAGGGGGGAGGGGGGAGGCTATCTTTGTCTCCTTTATAAGAAGCCTTCACCCTCTTATAATTAGTCTCTGCCTCCTCTCTGTCTGCGATAGCCTTGTTGAAGGCGACATCTGACTTTTCCTGGATATACGAAACGGGTCTGGCGGCTGCTTTCATGCACGCCGTCTTGGCAGTTCCGGACTCGGCGATGATCCCGACATGCAGGGCTCCTCGCTCCACCCAGTTGCGCTTGGGTTGGATCCCCAGCCGGTTGCCGATGAGTCCGCCGAATGCGGCCAGCATGGGGAGGGCGACTGGATCCACCGGCATGTCCTCCCCGATCGATCGCGCCGCCTCGGTTGCGTACCTGGCCGCGACCGGCGGGAGGGCTTCGAGGGGGAAGTGAGGCAACTCATCCAGAATTGCCTCATCCACCCCCATATCCTCGCGAGGGGTCATGGCTAGTCCTCGTTCGATTCGTGCCAGTCTCGATCATCGAGGTACTTGTTCACATTGACCCAGGAGATCGAATGAGAGACATGTCCACGCGCCCAGAGCCAGGCGACAAAGTCTCCGAGGAGTCTTTGTTCGGTTCCGTAGAGGACGTCGGCGTCTTTCTTCGCATTCTCCAGCTTTTTAAGGCGCTGACGAATGGCCTCGTTGTTCAGCAGGATCTGCTCGATGTCGGCGGTGTGGTTGTCAACGCGATTGACAAGGACGCGAGTATCGGAGTTGAGGCGTTCCTCTAGCCGCCTCACGCGGGTGTTGATCTCGCTGTCGAGGTACATCTGGAACTGGTTTTCAAGCGCGGTCAGGCGCTGGTTGAACTCGGCCATGGCTACCCCTTGTACTCTCGATACTGCCGGATGAGTTCTTCGGGCTGCTTGTCCACTTCAGACCACGATGCGATTACGAAGTAGAGCTTGGTGAGCCATCCAGCGAAGTCCTCCAGGATCTGCTGGTCTTGGATCGCCAGTCCAGCGGGTTCGCAGTCTGATCCAGCGACCCGCTTCTCCACCGCCTCGATGCGGGTGGTCAGGTTGGCGATTACCTCTCTGGTTTCGACCGCCTGCTTCTCGGATCGCTCTGCCTGCCGATAGATGGCAACCTGCATCGCCTCCATGCTGTCTGCAAGATCCTCGATGTCCTTCATGCTGGCAACACGCTTTGGCATGACTATTCCCCTCCAAATCCCGCGCGGTAGACGAGGTACTCCCCAATGAGCTGCTCCTTGGTGATCAGTTTTGCGTCACCCGGGGTTTGCTTGGTGACGTAGTGATCGCTGAGGAGCCAGTTGACGAAGGCGTGCAAGGTTGGTCCTTCGCCCTCTTGGAGGTGCAAGATCTGGTAGTCCACTTGACGAGCCTTTTCAGGAATGCCCCCACAAAGCGCTACACGGGCCTCCAGCGCCTCTGTGCGCCTCAAAAGGTCTTCCAGTGCCTCTGCGACCTCATAATCGCGCACAGAGGCTTCTAGCGCCTCCAATCGGCCAAAGAGGGCGGTGATGTCATCGGAGTGGCTCTTTCCGTAGATGCGCATGCGGTCTTGCAACCTGATCAATCGGTCGGTGTGATCGGCGATCTGGGCGTCGTGTGTGGCGACTTCAATGCGCATCTCCCCGGCGTCCTGACCCATCCTGAAGGCAAAAGTGGTGAGGTCGTTTCGCAATGTTTCGAGTGAATCTGGCATGAATCCCTCCGCTCCTGCGAGTCGAAAAAACGTTTCGAGAAAAAAGAAACTGTTGAACCGTTGAACTGTTGAAGTAATGCCCATTTTCCGCACCACCACGCCAAAATCGCCCTTTTGGAAACTGTTGAACCAATCGGTGTTATCTGTTGAACCAATCGAGAAACTGTTGAACCAATCGCGATATGGCGTGGTTGGTGTGGACAGATGGTTATGCGCGGTTTAGATGGTACGCCTCGGCGATGCGCGCCTGGAGGTCGTCGTCGTCGTCATCGACCAGGATGTTCTGGAGCTCCGATGCTTCCGCATCGGAGAGGAGCCCCAGCTTGGTCTTGCCGAAGAGGCGGCTCAGCAGCACCTGCCGGTCCTGATCGCTGATCTCGCGGCGGTCGCACTCGGCCTTGAGCCAGACAGCGATTTCCTGCGGGATGCGGTCTTCCCCGCGGATCGGGGTCGGCTCCTGATTCGGCTGGCGTGGCGGTGGCTTGCCGTAGGGATCGTTCTCGCGCTGCGCAGTGGGTCTGTCGCCCTCAAGGTCCGGCCCGTAGAGTTCCAGTGCCACCCCGAAGAGGGTTGCAGCCTTCTTGAGTGCGTCGGTGCTAGCGCCCTTCACCACGTCGCCGATCATGTTCTCTGAGATGCCCATGCCGGATCGGGTGCCGAGCCCGGGGATGGTCAACTCCCCCCAGACCACGAGCATCTTCTCCCGCCACTCCATGCCGACGATGCGCCAGTCCCAGCCATCTGGGCAGCACTTGTTCAGTCGGCGGATGACTGTCTCGCCCTCAACATAGTCGGCCTGGAAGTTGCCGACCTTGCGCTGCTTGACCGCCTGTCGCGGGAAGGGCTCTCCGAGTGCCGCGAGGATTGTTTCATGCCGATTGCTGGTATCGCTCATAGTCGTCTTGCTCCCATGGTGCAGGCGGCGGCGGATACCCCGCGGCCTGTGCGGCACCGAGAATGGCTTTGTAGGTCAGCCCTTGCGGCCAGTAGCGGCCCGACTCCCAAAACTCAATCGTTGACCGACCGACGCCGAGGTGGTCGGCAAACTCGCGTTGGCTCATGTCCAGGTGGCAGCGCAGTCCGCGCACCCATGCGGGGCGCGGACCTGCCTCCACCCGGCGCTCGCATCGCGCCGGCATATCAGACCTCGATGCGTTCGGGAGTGGTCTCAGGAACCGGGTCGGGGATGATTTCGGCCATCTCGGCGATCTGGGCCATGGTGGCACGGATCGCGGCGGCGAATTGCACGAAGGTCAGATTGTGTGAGTCGTTCAGCCAGGGGATGCTCTTTTGGGGTTGGCCGTATCTTAGTGGAATGCCATTCTGGCGACAGGCGTTGCGAGTGACTAGCTCAAGGACGAATGATCCTCCCACCACATCGTGCAGCCAGCCGATCGGCATAGCATCCGCGTAGTCGAATATCTCCGCGGCATGCCGGGGCTTTCGCTCCATTGCCGCCACCACGAGCGCGCCCATGGCGCAGACATTGACCCCGTCATCGTAGTCATCGGCCAGCGTGCCGAAGCACTGCCGGTCGTCGTAGGTGACGAGGGTGTCGGCCCAGGCACCGAGCATCCTCTGGTATTTGTCGTATTCCGACTGGGTGTAGCTGAATACGGCCATTTCCATTCCTCCAGCTCGTGCGTGACGTTCGCGGATTCTATCACCGGGTTAGTCGTCTGTGTGCGCGTCCCGTTCGTCCTCCCATCGCTGACGATCGGCATAAGCCTCATCCAGCTCGTGCTGATCGTAGGCGTTTGGCAGCGTGCCGCAGGTGTAGCACTCGATGTAGTCGTTCGCCCCATACCTCCCCACGACAAATCCACAGCACGGACAATCGTCCCCCGGCTGAAATGTTCCCGCTGGTTGCCTGTGCATGGCTACCCCCATCCCCGCAGGACCGCGCGGTCCTGGGCTTCATGGCTGCGACTGAGCCAGTCGTCGATCATGGCGTTGGCGAGTCGTTCGACGCAGTTGTCGCAGAGGATGTCGTCCTCGTCGATGTCGCGTAGCGGCTCGTTGCAGTGCAGGCAGGAGTCCGGTTCGCAGGTGCAGAATGGCTCGTAGGTGCCGCAGCACTCGCAGATGGGCGTATGGTCGGTGTCGCTCCAGGCGACCTGCAGCGGGGCGATCTGTCCGGTGGTCAGGTTGACGATGCGTGGTGTCATGTCAGCTCTCCCTTCGGTGCGCGCGGCTGGTGACCCATTCGCAGTCTGGCGCGTGGTTTGCGGCGATGCGCTCCCACGCCTCGTCGTCGCTCTGTGCGGGCACCTCCCCGATGTCTTCCAGCTTGACCATCTGGCCGCAGTAGAGGCACTCGACCGACTGCTCATCGAGCATTTCCTCGGCGATGTCGCGTGCGGTGCTGCTAATGATCAGGATGCCTGCCTCACACGCCTTCCGAGCGTCGTCTCTCTCGTGGACCCATGCGGCCAGGTAGTCGCGTATGGCGTTGTCGAGGTTTTCTGCGGCCTCTTGGTAGTTCACAGCGTTGTGCTCCTTGTGGTGTCGTGCGGCTACTGGGTGGCTTCGAGGTGAGCGAGGGCCAGCATCTCGGCGCAGTCTTCCAGCGTGTCGCGGTGCCATGAGGTAACGCCATAGTCATGCGCGGTGTAGAGGGTTTCTGTGCCAGGGCGATTGACCATCACGGCACCGATGCCCTCTCCGCCCATCCCAGCGCGATAGACAAATGCTCCCCTGCGTTGCAGCGTGACGGTTCCGTATCGCGTGTCGATGTCAAATGGCTTGTCGTTGTGCTGCGACGGGATGACGTTCCGAGCGTTCACGGCGTTGTGTCCTTTCGTGTATCGTGCTGTCCTACGCGAGGTCCTGCCATAGCGTGCAGTGTGATTCGTGGCTGCCCTGTGCCGCGTCCCACGCGGCCCACTGCACAATCCAGCATGGGGTTTTGGGGAAGAACCGGCGGCGATACTCCATCCAGATTTCTTCCAAGATCGGATAGGCAGGCTTTCCGGTGCCGACCTCTAGCACATAGTCCTGCCCGGATGCCCATAGCAGCTGGCGCATGTGCCACATGTCCGCCGTCCAGAACTCGCCGTCAGGATTCGCGACGGCAGACGCCATGCGTGCGACCTTGTGCGAAATGCCGCTCACCTGCGCCATGTTGTCCGGTGTGATGTCGGCCAGTGTCAGCGTGGGAAAGAGTGCCTGCGAGTCGCGAATACTGCGCTCCAGTGCCTGATTGAGCCCAATGCGGCAGACGTTGCCCGTGGTCAGTGAGACGTAGGTCATGTGTGACAGATCATAGGCATCCACGATGCCGTAGTGTGATTCGGCTGCCAGCGCCCATCCGATCGAGGTCTGTTCGTCACGCTTCGGCGTGGCGATGGCAAAGAGCAGCGCACGCCGTGCCATGCGTTCAGGATTGTTGTGCAGGGCTTGCCGCAGTGTGGCGACCTCAGTGGACACGACATCGATGTACTGATCAGCTTCGCGTGCGATCTGTGCCATTTTCTGCCAGTCGAGGTTCGCGGCGATGTTGCGTGCGGTGGCGGCGCTGATATTCAGGCTGGCACGCTTCGCGCCCTTGACCTTGAACGCTTGCTGAAATTCGGCAACGGGTTGCATAGCGTTTACTCCCAAAGTGACGTGCGGACGTGACGGCTTGTTCCTCCCGTGCGATTGCGGAGTCTGGCAAGTAGTCGGTTTCTTTCACCGTGTCGAAGTACATGGATTCAATAACGGGATCAGTGTCGAGATCTGAGGATCCCGGTGCATATGGCGCGATCACGTTGTCGAACATGTCGCGCGCATCCACATCGTTCATTGCCGCGACATAGAACGTGCATTTCACTTCGTAGACTTTCACAGCGTTTGCTCCTGATAGGTGACGTGCGGACGTGACGGCTACTTGACGCTGACGATACGGCCATCCTTGACCGTGACTTCGGCATACCAGCGGTGTGGTTCCGGGTAGTGCGGCCCCTCGCAGACGTGCTTTCCGTCGCGGACATGTGGGCCGAAGGGTCCGGGCTGATGGCACGGCACGCCCGCGCCATCGCTGGCTTTGACGGCATCTTTGAGCTGCTTTTTGGTCTTGTAGTTGGTGTTCGCGTACATGGTTTGCTCCTGATCAATCCATAGCGCACGCAAGGCGCTTGCGCTATGCGCTGACCCCGGAACCTCATGGCCCCCATATTCCCCGCAGCTGCCCGTCGCACGCTCGCAACCGTGGGGCTTGACGTCGGCATGGACTAGTGACGAGCACTACCGCCCTAAACAGTTGACACTGCCAACCTTTGCACCGATCGCACCATGCGCACGGTTTTGGCTGTGGTTACTGATCCCGACCTATGGCATTGTCCGCACCTGCGACCCAGTAGCTATCCGTCCGCGTCCTCCGTTCCGTATCCGTTCTTGACTATGGATGTATCTTACCCTAGGCCGAGGGTACTGTCAACACCCTTATCCCTCTACGATCGTTCCATTCCACCTCTACGATCGTGCCGAATCCCCCATGATTGGCAGCTGCCAGTTCTCCGTTTCCCATACCCTTATGCGGATACCGTGATCGGCGAGACGGATACGCTTACCCTGCTATCGCGATATCACCATGCCCTAGGTTTGGTTTGATCACTACCCTAGGATTAGTCCCCACCAACCCACTCACACACCATCACGCTATCGTGCGAGCACGCTATCACGCGTGCATGCACGCTTGCTAGCATGCTCGCACCCTACCCCCTTGCCCTGGCAATCATT